>NZ_JACBXB010000868.1 GCF_013870575.1 Pseudonocardia pini | reverse complement strand
CTGCGCCAGGCGCAACAGCGCCAGGCCGGGCTGCGGGTCCGGGAGCCACCGACACGCCTGCCGGTAGGCCTGCTCGGCCCGTGTGACCTCGCCCCGCAGCCGATGCAGCTCGGCCAGCTGGTAGAACGCCGCGCCAACGGCCGGGTGGCCGGGCGGCCGGGACAGCAGCTCGCACGCCTGCCGCGCCTCGTCCGCGGCGTCGATCCAGGTCCCCTGCAACAGCATGATCTCCGCGCGGTGCACCAGGCACTGCCCCCGGTACGGCACCAGGTCGGGCTGCGCCGCGCACCAGCGGCCCAACGCCGCGGTCCACTCCTGCGCCCGGTGCAGGTCGAAGACGCGGCGGCACGCCTCGATCACCGCGCAGTAGACGATCCCGGCGACCAGCGGCGACACCTCGCCCGCGGTGACCGCGACCATCACCTCGTCCAGCGCGGCCACCCCCACGGCGGTCTCGCCCAGCAGGATCAACGCCTCACCCACCCCGAGCAGCCCGAACGCCGTCAGGTCCCGGTCGCCGAACCGCTCACCGATGCTCCGGGCCTGCTCGAACACGGTGCGGGCGTCCGCGGCCGCCCCGTCCTCGTGGAGCAGGAACGCGGCCGGCACCAGGAGGTATCCCTGCTCCGCGCAGTCCAGACCGTTGTCGTCCAGCAGCCGTCGCGCCCGGGCGAGCCACCCGTTGCTGCGGGCGTCCTCGCCGCGGAGCAACAGCAGCAGGCCCAACCAGATCGCGCACCGGGCCGCCCGCGCCGGTTCACCCCGGTCCGTCCATTCCCGGTACGTGCGCGCCGACAGGTCGTCACCGACCTCGTCCCAGCCGGTCAGGTACGCGGCGTTCACGAGCAGGTCGAGATCCGCCGGTTCCAGTGGCGCCTCGGCGTCCGCTGCGGTCAACAGCGCGTAGGCCTCCGCCCACGCCCGCCGTCGATACGCCGCACGGCCCCGCTCGCACGGCGCTCCGTGGGGGTCCGAACCGCCCATCACGCCTCCCGTCGGCGCCGACCGGAACGACCCAGGCTATGCCGTCGAGCGCACGAGCGTCTCGGTCCCCGACGACCGTCGGCGCCTCAGGCGGTCGGCGCGGCGGTCTGCCCGCCGTCGGCGAGGCGGCGCACCAGCTGCCTGCGCGACGCGATGCCGAGCTTGGTGAAGACCTTGCGCAGGTGCCACTCCACCGTGCGCGGGCTGAGGAACAGCTGGGCGCCGATCTCGGGGTTGGTCCGCCCGGCGGCGGCGAGCTGCGCGATCTCGGTCTCCTGGCTCGTCAGCTCGGTCCGCGTCTCGACGCTGCGGCTGCGCACCCGCTCACCGGTCGCCGCGAGCTCCCGGCGGGCGCGCTCGGCGAACGCCTCCATGCGCATCGCGGCCGCGGTCTCGTGCGCGGTGCGGAGGTGGGCCCGCGCCTCGGTGCGGCGGTGGGCTCGGCGCAGCCACTCGCCGTAGAGCAGGTGGGACCGGGCCAGCTCGGGACGCAACCGCGTGCGCGACAGCCGGTCGATCGCCTCGCGGTAGAGCCGGTCGGCCGTGTCCCCCGTGCTCAGCAGCGCGCGCGAGCGCGCCTCGACGGCGAGCGCCCAGTCGGTGGGCGCGGCGCCGGTGGCCTCCAGCAGCCGCTCCAGCGTGCCGCGTGCCGTGTCCGTCTCGCCCAGCTTCACGGCGGCCTCGATCAGCTCGGTCGCGGCCCAGGCGGAGACGAACAGCTGCGGCGCCTCGTCGCACGCCTCGCGCGCCGCGGTCAGCGCCCACCGGTGCCTGCCGAGGCCGTTGAACAGGATGGCGGACGCCCACCGGGCGTACTGGACCGCCGTCCCCTGCCCGCCCGCCGTGGCGGTCTCGACCGTGGCGTCGATCAACGTCACCGCCTCGTCCCCCCGGCCGCGCAGGCCCGCGAGCACGAGGGCGCCGTAGGGGGCGACCTGCGTGCCGGTCGCCTCCACGACGGCGTCGGCCTCGGCGACGAGCGAGGCCGCCTGCTCGAGGTCCCCGCCCAGGCAGACGGCCTGGGCCAGCACGTTGACCCCGACCGCGAGCACGGTGAGCGCTCCGGCGTCGCGGGCGACCTGGACCTCGCGCGCCGTCACCGCGAGACAGGTGTCGTAGTCCCAGACCATGGCCGCGGCCGCGCTGGCGAGCCAGCC
>NZ_JACBXB010000867.1 GCF_013870575.1 Pseudonocardia pini | reverse complement strand
CCTGAGGTGCGGAGACGGCGGCTGGGACGGCGACCGACGGCGCTGCTCCCGGTGCTCGTGGTCGCCTGGCTCGTCGCGATGCCGGGCTCCGCCGCCGGGTTCGGCACGATCCAGGGCGGCGGCCAGAACCGCGAGCACGAGCGCATCACCCGGGCCGCCCTGGCCTGCGTGGACGTGATCGGCCCGGACACGGCCTGCGTCGCGCCGCGGACCCTGGACAACCTCGCGGGCCACGACCGCGGGTTCGGCGCGGTCGGGGCCCCGGACAGCGACGAGCTGTCCGACCCGGCGGCGCACTGCGACGACGCCGACTTCCTCGTGGGCGCCTACCCGCGCACCCGCGACCAGGCGACCGTCGGGCTCACGGCCTGCGTCGACAAGCTGCGCGGCCGGTTCGCCGCGGCGGTCGACGCGGCGGCCCGGCTCGTGGACGAGCACGGTGACCTGGTCCCGGCCGAGGTCGACCTGGGCACGGAGTGCGGCGGTGCCGATCGCACCGAGCGGCGCGCCAAGTGCGACGTCCTGGAGATGCTCGGCCGGGTCCTGCACGGCACGCAGGACTTCTACGCCCACAGCAACTGGGCCGACCAGGCGGACCCCGGCCGTCCGACCGGGCCGGACAACCCGCCGGGCCTGGACCTGCCCGCGCCGAGCCCCGTGCTCGACCTGCGGAGCGGGACCCCGCCGGTGGTCCCCGCCGACCTCACCACCGGGTGCTTCGTGGTGCGCGACGAGGTGCCCGGCGTCGGGCCCTGTGCGGGCCGGGTGACGCACGCGGCGCTCAACAAGGACCGCGGGCTCGTCGATCCCGTGACCGGCGAGGTCTCGGCTCCGACGACGCCGCGGGGCATGGTGGGCGACAACTTCGAGAAGGCCGTGGACGCGGCGGGGACGGAGACCGTGCGGCAGTGGCGCGACCTCCGCGCCGCGCTCACGGCCCGGTACGGCGCGGACCGCGGTGAGCTGATGAGCTGCGCCCTCGCCCGCGACGACCCGGTGGCGGACTGCCAGGGCACGGACTGGGCCCTCGTCGTCGGGATCGCGGCCTGGGTCGGTCTCGCCGCCGCCGCCCTGCTGGTGGTGCTCCGCCGCCGTCGGAGGGCGGCCTGACCGAGCGCGCTCACCCGTTTCGGGTGGCTGTGCGATCCGCTGGTCACCGCCGCTTCGGGCCGAGCGCGGGTTCCTCGGCCCTCCCGCCGCCGGACGGCCGTCTCCACCGCGGCCCCGGGTTCGCGGCGACGTCGTCACCCCGGCCGGGTGAGGCCACTCATCCCGCGCGGGTGACGCGGCGCGGCCCGGACCGGGGGAGCCTGCACCTCCGCTGCCCGAGTGGAGGCCGAGATGACCCAGGCACAGGACGCACCACTCGACGTCCCGGACGCGCTGCGTCCCGACGAGCGCGCCGAGCTCGAACGGCTGCGCCGGGAGAACTCCGTGCTGCGCGCCGAACCACCGCGCCGCCGCAGCCGCATCCGGTGGCGCTCGATCGTCTCCGCGGTGCTGATCGTGCTCGGTGTGGTGCTCACCCCGGTGGCGCTGCTGTCGGTCTGGACCCGGGACCAGGTCTCGGACACCGACAGCTTCGTGACGACGGTCGGTCCCCTGATCGAGGACCCGGCCGTGCAGGAGGCCCTGACGAACCGGGTCACCACCACGGTGTTCGAGTACGTGGACGTCCAGGAACTCGCCGACCAGTCCCTCGCGGCCCTCGCGGCGCAGGGCCTGCCGCCCCAGCTCGTTCAGCGCCTGACCACCTTCACCCCGGCGCTGGAGACGGCGGCGACCGGCTTCGTGCGGGACAAGGTGGGCGCGCTCGTGGCGAGCCCGCAGTTCTCCGACGCCTGGGAGCAGGCCCTGCGGCTCGCCCACCAGCAGATGGTCACCGTGCTGTCCGGCGACGGCCAGGCGATCGTCGTGCAGGGCGGGACGGTGTACCTCGACCTCGCGCCGTTCATCGACGCGGCGAAGCAGCGGCTGGTCGCCGAGGGGCTCACCGCGGCGAGTGCGATCCCCGAGGTCCATCCCACGATCGCCCTCGCCCCCGCCGACCAGCTCGTCCGCGCGCGGGCCGCCTACGACACGCTGGACTCGGTCGCCACGGTGCTGCCCTGGATCACGCTGTTGCTGCTGGCCGTGGGTGTCTAC
>NZ_JACBXB010000866.1 GCF_013870575.1 Pseudonocardia pini | reverse complement strand
GAGCGGTTCGAGCGGGACCGGCACGGCGGCTAGTCCCGGACCGGGGTCGCGTTCACACCGGGGATCAGCAGGTGCCCGGCGTCGACCGGGATCGTCACGCCCGTGACGTTCGCGGCCAGGTGCGAGTTCAGGTACAGCGCGGTGTCCGCGATGGCCTGCGGCTCGAGCCAGGTCGTGTTGCGCAGCAGGGCGTAGTGGTAGCCGCCCTCGATCATCTCCTTCTCGGTGCCGCCCTCGTGCCCGGCGAACATGTCCCAGGCGCCCTGGTGGTCGGTCATCGGGGTGCGGATCGCGCCCGGGTTGATCGAGTTGCAGCGGATCCCGTGCGGCGCGAGCTCGAGCGCGATGTTCTTCATCAGCCCGATCACCCCGTGCTTGGCCGAGACGTAGTGCGCGTAGTTCTGGCCGGGCTCGATGCCGTTGGCCGAGGAGGTGATCACGATCGAGCCGGTCTTGCGCTCGATCATGTGCGGGGCGACGGCCTTCGCCGACTTCCACACACCCGTCAGGTTGACCCCGATCATCTCGTCCCACTGCTGCTCGGTGATCTCCCAGAACGGGGCCTGGGTCCAGATGCCGGCGTTGGCGATGAGGATGTCGATGTGGCCGAGCTCGGCCACGCCCCGCGCGACCGCCGCGTCGAGCGCGGCCTGGTCCCGCACGTCGGCGTCGATGGCGAGGATCCGGCGGTCGAGCGCCTCGACCTGACGGACCGTCTCGGCGTGGTCCTCGGCCGTGGCCAAGGCGTAGGGCACGTCGGTGGTGGGCTTGGTGACGTCGACGATGATCACGTCGGCGCCCTCGCGCGCGCAGGTCACGGCGTGCGCGCGACCCTGCCCGCGCGATCCGCCGGTGATCAGGGCGACCTTGCCGTCGAGCAGTCCCATTACAGCTGTCCTCCCGCGTCGACGACCTGGGTCGTCCCGGTGATGTAGCGGCCGCTGTCGGCGACCAGGTGCAGGACCGTCTCGGAGATGTCCCGCGGTTCCAGGGCCGCCACCGGCAGCCGGTTGAGCGTGAGCGCGGCCTCCTCGAAGTCCGCCCGCGTGGGGTGCTCGAGGTCCGGCCGGAAGAGCTTGTAGGTGGCGTCGTTGAGGATCATCTCGGTGGCCACCGTGGTGGGGTGCACCGTGTTGACCCGGATCGAGTGCTCGGCCCACTCCTTGGCCATGACCTTGGCCATCTGCACCAGGCCCGCCTTGGCGGCGCTGTAGTGCGCGGTGTTGGGGTTGGCGTAGAGCGCGGCGAGCGAGCTGGTGATCACCACGGCGCCGCCGCGGCCGCCGGCGATGATGTGCGGGACCGACACCTTGAGCGTCTTCCACACCCCGGTGAGGTTGATGTCGATCATGTCCTGCCAGGTGTCCTCGGACATCTCCAGCGTGGACGCCGGGGACGAGATCCCCGCGTTGGCCAGCACGATGTCCAGCCTGCCGAACTCCGCCACACCCTCCTCGACGGCCGCGGCGAGCGCCGTCGAGTCCCGCACGTCGGCCTCGCGGGCCACGATCCGCCGGTCGAGCGCCTCGACCAGCCGCACCGTCTCGGCCAGGTCCTCCGCCGTGGCGAGCGGGTACGGCACCGAGTCGACCTTCCCCGTGGTGTCCACGGCGATGATGTCCGCGCCCTCCTCGGCCAGGCGCACCGCGTGGCTGCGGCCCTGCCCTCGCGCGGCCCCGGTGATGAACGCGACCTTGCCTTCCACCCTGCCCATGGCACTGCCTCCGACCTGCGACTCCGTTGTGTTGCCGTCAGGTTATGACTCGCCGTGCCATAAGTCGAGGAGGTCTTCGCCGTGCGACGATTCCCCCGATGTCGACCAGTGCACCCGACCGCGGCGGACGCCCCGCCCTCACCAGTGCCCACCACCTCGCGGAGGTGGCCCAGGCCTTGTTCGTGGAGCACGGGTTCGAGGCCACGTCGGTGGACGACATCGCCGCCGCGGCCGGGGTGAGCCGCCGGACCTTCTTCCGCTACTTCTCCACGAAGTCCGACGTCCTGTGGGTCGAGTCCCCCACCGAGCTCGGCACCTTCCGCAGGCTGCTGGCCGAGGCGCCGCCCGACGAGCCGTGGACGGAGACGCTCTCCCGCGAGGCGACGGCGGCGCTGCGGCACCCGCCGGAGGAGCGGACCTGGATGCGGCACCG
>NZ_JACBXB010000865.1 GCF_013870575.1 Pseudonocardia pini | reverse complement strand
GACGGAGGACGGCGCCGAGGTGTGGTGCCGGTGCGACGCGGGCCCCCACGGCTTCCTGTCGATCGCCGCGCACGCCCACGCGGACGCGCTCGCGATCGAGGTCCGGCACGGGGGGATCGACGTCCTGGCCGACCCCGGCACCTACTGCTACCACGGCGAACCCGACTGGCGGCGCTACTTCCGCTCGACGCTCGGGCACAACACGCTCGAGGTCGGCGGGCGGGACCAGTCGGCGTCGGGCGGGCCGTTCCTGTGGACGCGGCACGCCACGACCCACCTCCTGGAGTCCACCGACGGCGGCGACCGCGCCCGCTGGTGTGCCGAGCACGCGGGCTACGGCCTCGACGCCGTCCACCGGCGCAGCGTCGACCTCGACGTCGCGACCCGCACCCTGACCGTCGAGGACTCGCTGCTGTCCGAGCGCGAGCGCCCCTGCAGGCTGGCCTTCCACCTCGGGCCCGAGGTCCGGGCGGACGTCGCCGGGACGACCGCCCTGCTCAGCTACCCGGGCGGTGCGGCGGTGCTGGAGCTGCCCGCGGAGCTCACCTGGGCCTCGCACCGGGGATCGGTGTCGCCGCCGCTGGGTTGGTACTCCCCCGGTTTCGGCAGGCGGGAGCCCGCGGTCACGCTGGTCGGGACGGGCCTGTTGGGGGGTGCCCGGCGGACGGTCCGCACCGAGCTGCGGCTCGGCACCGCGCCGCGGCCCCGGGAGGAGGTCGCCGTCGCCGCCCGGTCCACGCAGCGCCGCTGAGCGTCAGCCCGTGATGGTGAGGACCCGGCCGGTCAGGTCGTTGCCGCCGCCCGAGCCGCGCCACACGGACCACGGCATCTCCGTGCCGTCCCAGACGAAGTGCTCCCCGTCGAGGGAGGGCACGTAGTAGGTGTTGGCCTCGAAGCGGTTGTTGCCGCCCGCGAACACCGTGGGGTCGTCGATGTCCTCGACGGCCCCGGACGTGCCCCCGGGCGCGACGACCACGACGTTGTCGTGCACCCACACGTTCCGCACGAGGTGCGGGCCGAAGGGGGCGGGCCACTCGTCCGCCCGGTCGCCGCCCTCGATCAGGGTGATGCCGTTCGGCCCGCCCGTGACGCGGTTGCCGACGACCTCGATCCGGCCCCCGATCCCGCCGGACGACTGGATCTGGATGCCCGCCTCCCAGGCCCAGCCCTTGTGCACGCGGCCGTTGCGGCTGATCTCGTTGCCCGTGACGAGCGCGTCGTAGCTGATCTCGTGCTGGATGCCCGCACCGTCGTTGTCGGCCACGATGTTGAAGGCGTAGGTCGTGCGGATGTTGCCGCCGTCCGTCCACAGCCCCGGGCCGCGGTTGTCCTGCACCAGGTTGTGCTCGATGGTCAGGTCCTCGGTCATCCAGCTCTTGCCGCCGCCCGCCTCCCACTCGAAGGAGTATCCGGCGGCGCCGTTGCCGGTGAGGACGTTGTCCCGGACGACCGACCCGCTGCCCCAGGCCCCGAAGCCGAGCTGGCCCTGGTCGTGGACCAGGTTGCCCGACAGCACGCTGTGGCTCGCGAAGCCGATGCCGACGGCGTGGTTGGACCGGACCTCGTTGTCCCGGATGGTCCAGCCACTGCCGAAGCGCTCGCCGCCGACCTCGCGCGCCTCGACCGCCGCCACCTGTCCCTCGTTGGCCGCCTGTTCGAGCACGAGGTTCGCGACGGTGACGTCGTCCACGAGCGCGGCGACCAGCCCCGGGGCGACCGCCTGCTCCACCAGCCTGCCCGTGGGGTCGTCCCCGACGAGGATCCGCCCCGTCGCGTAGTCCGCGTACACGGCACCGGGGCCGACCGCCGCCGCGCTGCCGACCCGGGTGAGGCGGCGGCCGTCGAGGAAGACGTCCTCCGTCGCGGTGCACAGCGGCGCGGTCTCGAGGCACTCGCCGGACTCGCTGGGACCGGGCGGGAGCCGCCCCGCCGCCGACCACCCCTTCCCGGTGCGGGCCCAGCCGGTGAGGACCACCGAACCGCTCAGCACACTGCCGCGCTCCCCGACGAGGGCGTCCCCGGCCTTGGGCACCAACGGTGTCGTCAGCCGGTGCACGCCCGCCGCGAAGCAGTAGGTGGTGCCGGCAGGGTGCGCGTCGATCGGGACGGGCTGCGCCAGGACGGGGACGACGACTTCACCGACGAGGTCC
>NZ_JACBXB010000864.1 GCF_013870575.1 Pseudonocardia pini | reverse complement strand
GCCGCTGCGCGAGCTGGACCGCCGCCGCGAGATCGACCCCCACTGGTACCAGCACCCGCGGATGGTCGGCTACGTCGCGTACGTGGACCGGTTCGCCGACACGATCCGGGGCCTGCACGAGCGGCTGGACCACCTCGCCGAGCTGGGGGTGACCTACCTCCACCTCATGCCGCTGCTCCGCCCGCGGGAGGGGGAGAACGACGGCGGCTACGCGGTCGTCGACTACGGGGCGGTCGACCCCCGGCTGGGCACGATGGCGGACCTGGAGGAGCTGGCCGCGGCGCTGCGCGAGCGGGGGATGAGCCTCTGCGTGGACCTCGTGCTCAACCACACCGCGAAGGAGCACCCGTGGGCCCGCGAGTGGGTCGCGGGCGGCAACGCGTTCTACACGGCCTTCCCGGACCGCACGATGCCCGACGCCTACGAGGCGACGATCCCCGACGTCTTCCCCGACCGCGCTCCCGGCTCCTTCACGTGGGTGGACGAGGTGCAGGGCTGGGTCTGGACGACGTTCTGGGACTACCAGTGGGACCTCGACTACACCGACCCCGAGGTCTTCGCGGCGATGCTCGGCACGGTGCTGGACCTGGCGGACCGGGGGGTCGAGATCGTCCGCATGGACGCCGTGCCGTTCATGGGCAAGCGCCTGGGCACGACCTGCCAGAACCAGCCGGAGGTGCACGACATCCTCCAGGCGATGCACGCCGCGGCCCGGCTCGCGGCGCCCGCGACGGTGTTCAAGGCCGAGGCGATCGTCGCGCCCGAGGACCTCGTCCCGTACCTCGGCGGGCACCCGCGCGAGCGCCCCGAGTGCGAGCTGGCCTACCACAACCAGCTGATGGTGCTGCTCTGGTCGTGCCTGGCCACCCGGGACGCGCGGCTCGCCGTGCAGGCCCTGCGCCGGATGGCGCCGATCCCCACCGGGTCCTCCTGGGCGACCTACGTCCGGTGCCACGACGACATCGGCTGGGCCGTGTCCGACGTCGACGCCGCCGCCGTGGGCTGGTCCGGCCCCGCCCACCGCCGCTTCCTCAACGACTTCTACGCCGGGCGCTTCCCCGGCTCCTTCGCCCGCGGTGCCCTGTTCCAGGAGAACCCCGAGACCGGGGACGCGCGCATCTCCGGCACCGCGGCCTCGCTCTGCGGGATCGACACCGACGAGGACACCGGCATCCGACGCCTGGTCCTCCTGCACGCCGTGACCTGCGGTTTCGGCGGCGTCCCCCTGCTCTACATGGGCGACGAGCTGGGCCTGCGCAACGACCTCTCGTACCTGGCGGACCCCACCCTCGCCGACGACATCCGCTGGATGCACCGGCCACGCCTCGACGAGGCCGCCTTCGACCGGCGCCACGATCCGTCCAGTGTGGAGGGTCGGGTGTTCGGCCTGCTCCGCGGGCTCACCGCGACCCGCGCCGAGCTCCCGGCCCTGCACGCCTCCGCCCCGGCCGACGTGCTCGTGCTCGACGACCCGCACGTCCTCGCCTGGCGGCGCAGGCCGTCGCACAGCGGGGCCTTCCTCGGCCTGGCGAACATGGCCGAGCACCCCGCGTCGGTCCCGGCGGAGCTGGTCGCGGGGCTCGACACGGTCCTGTCCATGGACGGAGGGGTCGAGGTCCGGGACGGCCGCGCCCACCTCCCGCCGCTGTCCTGGGCCTGGCTGGCGGAGACGTGAGCGGTCCCGCGCAGCGTCTGCGCGGCCCCGTCCCGCGCTCGGACGGGGCCCGCTCGGTCCGGCTCGTGGCGGTGGCCTTCGGCGTGACCGTCGTGGTGACCCGGCTCTACCTGGCGCTCACCGGCTACCCGCAGATCGGCGGCGGCGAGTACCACCTCGCGCACGCGCTCTGGGGCGGGCTGCTGCTGCTCGTCGGCGGGATCGTGGCCCTGCTGTGGAGCAATCCCTGGGTGCAGCCGACCACGGCGGTGTGCGTGGGGGTGGGGTCGGGGCTGTTCGTCGACGAGGTCGGCAAGTTCATCACCAAGCAGAACGACTACTTCACCCCGCTCGCCGCCCCGATCATCTACAGCTGCTTCCTCGCGGTGCTCGGCGTGGCCACCCTGGCGGCCCGGGTCCCGCTCGACCGGCCCCGCGAGCTGGCGTACGCGATCGTGGTGCGGTTCAAGGACGTCGCCGACGGCCCGCTGCGCCCGCGC
>NZ_JACBXB010000863.1 GCF_013870575.1 Pseudonocardia pini | reverse complement strand
GCAGCCGTGCCCGATGCCGGGCAGGGCGTCGTACTCGGCGAGGATGCCGATGTGCGGGCCGTCGGACCCGGCGGTGCAGCGCAGCGCGGTCTCCAGCCCGCCGACACCGACCTCCGGCTCGTGACCGTGCCGCCTCAGCAGGTCGGCGACGGCCGCGACCGAGCGGTGCTCCTCGAACGACGTCTCGGGATGGGCGTGCAGGTCCCGGCTCAGCGCGACGAGCTCGTCCCCGAGCTGCGCGACCGCCTCACGGACCTGTTCTCGCAGGTCGACCGTGGCCCCGGCGTGCGCGGAGCCCAGCGGCTCCGCGGCGGCCACGGCCCGCTCGGTCGCCGCGACCAGGGCGCGCAGGAAGCTGTCGTCGGGCTGCGAGGGCATGCCCGGAGGGTAGGGGTCAGTCCGAGGAGGACGACGAGCCGGAGTCCGACGACGAGGAGCCCGAGTCCGAGGAGCAGGAGGAACCGGAGTCCGACGACGAGCCGGAGCCCCAGGACCCGCAGTCGGCGGAACCGGTGTCGCCCGACCACGACCCGCTCCAGGACTCGCCACCCGACCAGCCCGTGGCCGTCGGGGAGTCGTGGTTCGGGACCCACCAGGAGCCGGTGTCCGCCGAGGCGTAGGACATCGGGCGCGCGGGGACCCGGAGGTCGGCGACGGCGCGCCGCACCGGTGCGGTCACCCGCAGCACCACCAGCGCGATCACGGAGCCGATCAGCACCGGCACGGCGAACAGCAGGCCGAACCAGCCGAGTACGGCGTACAGCAGGCCGACGACGGCGAGGTCGCAGAGCACGACGAGCGGCACGAGCCAACGGGGGATCACGACACGTTGACGAACGCGGCGCGTGCGGCGTTACGGGACGAGGATGGGGGCATGGCGACCTGGCGGACCGGGACCTCGGGCTGGCGCTACCCGCCCTGGCGCGGCGAGTTCTACCCCACGGGGCTGGCGCAGCGCCGCGAGCTGGAGTATCTGTCCCGCGCGGTGTCGTCGATCGAGATCAACGGCTCCTTCTACTCGCTGCAGAGCTCCTGGCCGAGCTGGCGGGCGGAGACACCGGAGGGCTTCGTGTTCTCGGTGAAGGGACCCCGGTTCGTCACGCACCTCAAGCAGCTCAACGACGTCCGGGTGCCGGTCGCGAACTTCCTCGCCTCCGGCGTCCTCGCGCTGGGGTCGAAGCTCGGCCCGATCCTCTGGCAGCTCCCGCCGCGGATGATCTTCCGTCCCGACCGGATGCGGGACTTCCTGGCACTCCTGCCGCACACGACCGCGGCCGCGGTGGAGCTGGCGAAGGAGCACGACGAGAAGATCGCGGACCCGGTCCTGCAGACGGACGCCGACCGCCCGCTGCGGCACACGATCGAGGTGCGGCACGCGAGCTTCCGCGACCCGGCGTTCCTCGCGCTGCTGCGCGAGCACGAGGTGGGGCTGGTGGTGGCGGACACGGCGGGCAAGTGGCCGTTCCTCACCGACGTCACCGCGGACTTCGTCTACTGCAGGCTGCACGGCGCCGAGGAGCTGTACATCTCCGGCTACACGCCCGAGGCGCTCGACGCCTGGGCGGACCGGGTCCGCGGCTGGCTCGGCGAGGGGCTCGACGTGTTCGTCTACTTCGACAACGACGTCAAGGTCCACGCCCCGCGGGACGCGATCGCGCTGGCCGAGCGGCTCAGCCGGTGAGCTGGGCCTCGCGGGCCACGCGGTGGGCGATGAGCATCCGCCGTCCCACCAGCACCCCGGCGCCCGCCAGGAGCATCGCGCCCGCGGCGACGAACCAGGCCGTCGTGAACGAGGCGTGGGTGGCGAGGAAGCCGAAGCCGATCGGCCCCACGAACCCGCCGGCGTAGACCCCGACCTGCACGATCGCCGTCGCGGCGGCGGGGGCGGACGGGTTGAGCCGCACCACCGCGAACTGCAGCAGCCCGGGCCAGGACCAGCCGAGGCCGAAGCCGAGGACCGTCCCGACGACCAACGTGACCGGGCCGGGCACGGCGAGCAGCGCCAGCCCGACCGCCCCGGAGAGCAGCGACGCCGCCACGAACGCCACGTGCCCGCCCGCGCGTCGGTCCGCCAGCCAGCCGTGCAGCATCCGCACGACGAGCCCGACCACGCTGCCCAGGGTCAGCACCAGCCCCGCGACCCCCGGTTCGACGCCC
>NZ_JACBXB010000862.1 GCF_013870575.1 Pseudonocardia pini | reverse complement strand
TCCTCGATCGACGCGATCGCCGAGGTCCGCAGGGTCGCGGTGGACCGGTCCGCGGTGAGCATCGGGGACCATCCGTCGCCGTAGCGCACCACCCGACGGCGGGTGAGCGCGCTGTTGCCGCCGAGCCAGATCGGCAGCCGGGCCTGCACCGGGCGCGGCCGCAGGACCTGGTCGACGGCGAGGAACCGGCCGCCCTCGGCGTGGTAGGGCTCGCCGCTCCACGCCGCCCGGACCACCTCGACCGCTTCGTCGAACAAGGCGTTGCGCTCCGCGAAGTCGCTGCCCACGGCGGCGAACTCGGAGCGCAGGTAGCCCGTCCCCGCGGCGACGACGAGCCGTCCCCCACTCAGCACGTCCACGGTGGACAGAGTCTTCGCCAGCATCGGGGGGTTGTGGTACGGCAGCACGAGCAGGTGCGGCATGAGCTGCAGCCGGGTGGTCACGGCCGCGCAGAAGGCGAGCGCGGCGAGTGGGTCGAAGGTGTCGTGGCCGCCGTTCTCCCGCCACTTGCGCGAGGGTGCGGGGTGCTCGCTGAAGCCGATCGCCGTGAAGCCCGCGGCCTCGGCCGTCCGAGCGAGGTCGGTGAGGACCTCGGGCCGGAGGAAGTCCGCGGAGTAGTCGCCGCCGCGTTCGATCGGGTACTCCACGGTGAACTTCACGCAGGCTCCTCGGAGGACGGGGGAACGGTCGAGGGGCGGCGACGCACGGGGACACCGGGGTCCGCACTCGTGAGAACGACGTTCCGCCCGAGGTGGACGCTAGTTCGCGGACCGGTCGCGGGTCAACGGTCCCGGGCCCGGAACCGATGTCAGAGCGACTGTGAATCTGACGATCTGTGTATTACGCTTCGACCTGCGGGTGGCCACGCCCTCGCGACCTCGCTCGCGTCCCGGCGACCTTGTCGGACGGCCCGTGGCGCCCGAGGTCGCCGGGGGAATCCGAGCCGGCGGTTCGCCGCATCTGACACTGATGTCGACCTGGGGGCACCGTGGTGGAGATCGAGACCGACGTCGCCGTCGTCGGAGCCGGGCCGTGTGGCACGACCCTGGCCACCCTGCTGGGCCGAGCCGGGGTCCGCACGGTCGTGCTCGACCGCGAGCCCGCGGTCACGCCCTACCCGCGGGCCGTCGCGATCGACGACGAGTCGCTGCGGACCCTGCAGACCGCGGGGGTCCTCGCGGACGTCCTGCCCGACCTGATCCGCAACGTGCCGATCCGCTACCACTCGTCGACCGGGCGGGTGCTCGCGCACGTGGGGCCCAGCGGCAGGCCCTACGGCCACCCGCGCCGGAACCTGTTCCTGCAGCCGCTCCTGGAACGGACGCTGCGGGCGGGGCTGGACCGGTTCCCGCACGTCACCCTGCACACCGGAACCGAGGTGACCGACGTCGACGCAGGAGCGGACGGCGTCAGGCTGGAGGCGAAGTCGGGGGAGGGCCTGGTCGAGGTCCGGGCCCGCTACGCCGTCGGGGCCGACGGCGGCCGCAGCCTCGTGCGACAGGCGCTCGGCATCGCGCTGGAGGGCAGCACCGCGCCGTCGCGGTGGCTGGTGGTGGACGTCGCGGGCGACACCCTCGACGCCCCGTACTCGGCCGTCCACTGCGATCCCGACCGCCCGACCATGACGATCCCGCTGCCGTACGCCCACCGCCGCTTCGAGTTCAAGCTGCTGCCCGGCGAGGAGGACGAGCAGGCGGCGAGCGAGGGGTTCGTCGCCGGGCTGTTGCGCCGCTTCTACCCGGACGCGCTGCCGGAGGTGCAGGGACGCCGCGTGTACTGGCACCACTCCCGGATCGCCGCCACGTTCGGCGCGGGTCCGGTGTTCCTCGCAGGCGACGCCGCGCACCTGCAGCCGCCGTTCTTCGGCCAGGGCATGAACTCCGGCATCCGGGACGCGACCAACCTGGCGTGGAAGCTCGCCGCGGTGACCGCGGGCCGGGCCGGGCCCGCGTTGCTCGACACCTACGACGCCGAACGCCGGGGCCACGCCACCGCGATGGTCTCCTTCGCGACGCGGGTCGGGGCGATGTACCAGCCGCGCAGCCGCCGCACCGAGATCGTGCGGGACGGGTTCTTCCGTGCGGTGCAACGGATCCCGGGCGCGCGGGACTACATCCTGCAGATGCGGTACAAGCCGGCGCCGCGCTACGGCGCGGGCGCGGTGGTG
>NZ_JACBXB010000861.1 GCF_013870575.1 Pseudonocardia pini | reverse complement strand
GTGGCGCCGCGGGGACGACTTCAAGAACGCCCCCGCCAACGGTCCGGCGGCGATCCTGCTGGCCCGCACCGGTGACGTCGCGCTGGCGGCGGGCATCACGGACTGGCTGGCGGACACCCTGGTCGACCCGGTGACGGGGCTGGTGATCGACGGCGTCCGGCTCGGCCCGTCCGGGACCGTCCGGGAGACCACGACCTACACCTACTGTCAGGGCGTCTACCTGGGCGCCTGCGTGGAGCTGGGGGAGCGCGACGGCGATCCGCGGTGGCGGGAGCGGGCCGAGGGCGTGCTGCACGCGACCGCGGCTCACCTCGCCGAGCCCGGCGGTGTGATCGGCGGCTACGACGACGGCGGCGACGGCGGCCTCTTCAACGGGATCCTGGCCCGCTACCTGGCCGACGCCGCGGTCCGGCTGCCCGACCTGCCCCACGCCCGCGAGCTCGTCCTGGCCAGCGCGGAGTCGGTGTGGCGGCACCGCGCCGACACACCCGTCGGACCCGCGTTCGCCCACGACTGGCGCAGGCAGGCCCGGGTCCCGGCCCCGGGGGCCCCCGAGGGGGACCTGTCGGTGCAGCTCAGTGCATGGATGCTGCTGGAGGCCGCGGCCCGGGTCGAACGGTCACTCTGACGGGCGGGTGGCGTCGACCTCGTCGACCGGCTTGCGCATCTCCTGCACGTACCGGAAGAGCCCGTAAGCCGTCCCGACCACGAAGAACCCCACGGACGCCACCACGGCGACGTCCTTGACCCAGGGGACCCGGTCGAGCAGACCTGCGGCGTAGTAGCCGAGCATCACCAGCCCGGGCACCCAGACGATCGCGCCGACCAAATTGGCCAGCAGGAACTTGCGGTTGTCCATCCGCGCGGCGCCGGCGATCATCGGCGCCAACGTGCGCACCCAGGGCACCCACCGCGCCACGACGATCGACCAGAAGCCCCAGCGGTCGAGGAACCGCCCGGCCCGGTCCAGGTTCTCCCGCGTCAGGATCCGCCCGCCCTTGCGCAGCTTGATCCGGGTGCCGGTGAACCTGCCGACGAGGTAGCCGACCTGGTTGCCCGCCACCGCCATGACGACGGCGGCCCCGGACAGCAGCCACGCGGACAGCTCGTGCCCGTGCGCGGCCAGCACCACCCCGGCCGCCAGCAGCAGCGAGTCGCCCGGCAGGAACAGCCCGACGATGAACGCGCACTCCAGGAACACGAACGAGAGCACGACGACCCAGACCGTGACCGGCCCGGCGGACCCCAGCGGATCGAACGCCAGGACGGTCTCGTGCACGGCGCTAGTACCGGCGCGGCGGCTGGTTCGGCCGCACCACGGGAAGCTGGACGGTCGCGTCGGGGTCGTAGTGGTTCTCGGCGACCGGCCGGTGCCGCCGGGCGCGGATGATCTCGACGATGATCGGCAGCACCGAGATCAGCACGATCAGGATCAGCATCAGCTCGATGTTGCTGCGGACGAACTCGAACTGGCCGAGGAAGTAGCCGAGCACGGTCACGCCCGCAGCCCAGGCGACGCCGCCGATCAGCGAGTACGTGAAGTACCGCTTGGGCTCCATCCGGCCGACGCCCGCCATGACCGTGATGAACGTGCGCACCACCGGCACGAACCGGCCGAGCACGATGGCCCGGTTGCCGTACTTGTCGAAGAACTCCTGCGTCTTCTGCACGTGCGCAGGCTTGAACAGCCTGCTCTTCGGTTTGTCGAAGATCGCCGGGCCCGCCTTGCGGCCGATCCAGTACCCCACGACGTTCCCCACGAACGCCGCGACCACGAGGATCACGCAGACCAGCCAGAGGGGCGACTGGATGCCCGGCCGGCCGCCGGCCGCGGCCGCGACGAACAGGCCCGCGGTGAAGAGGAGCGAGTCCCCGGGGAGGAAGAAGCCCAGCAGCAGCCCGCACTCCGCGAAGATGATCAACGCGAGCCCGAGGAGGGCCCAGGGGCCGAGCCATTCGATGATGACGTCGGGCTTCAGCCACTCGGGTCCGAGTGCGAGGGTGGTCGTCACAGGGGACGACGGTACCGGGCGGTCCTGTGCGCCCCGTCAGCCCATCGTGGGAAGCACGCCCGGGGCGAGCAGCGAGACCAGCGCGATCCCGACCCCGAGCAGCACACCTGCCAGCAGGGCGACGGTGAGGGCGATCGCGATCTGGCGGCGCAGGGCTG
>NZ_JACBXB010000860.1 GCF_013870575.1 Pseudonocardia pini | reverse complement strand
GAGCAGCCGCGGGCCCGTGGTCCCGAGCCGGGCGGCGGAGAGCCGCAGGTGCTCGTGGTAGCCGGGGTTGCGGCCGACCAGCGCGTCGTAGCTCGGCGCATGGTCGTCGAAGGCCCGGGGCACGCCGATCTTCTCGATCCTCACCCGGCCGATCCTGCACCATCATGGGTCCATGAGCGCGACGGTGTGGGTCGTGGCGGGGGCGCCGGGGGCGGGGAAGAGCACGGTGGCCGAGGCGCTGCTCGCCGCGCTGGACCCGGTGCCGGCGTTGCTGGACAAGGACACCGCCTACGGGGACTTCGTGGCCGCCACCCTCGCCGCCGCGGGCCGCCCGCCCGGCGAGCGCGAGGGCCCCTGGTACGACGAGCACGTCAAGGTCCACGAGTACGCGGGCCTGACCGCACTGGCCCGCGAGATCGCCGCGCACGGCTGCCCGGTCCTGCTGTCCGGGCCCTTCACCGGCCAGATCCGCGACCCCGCCCGCTGGGACGCGTGGGCGCGCGAGCTGGGCGGCGAGGTCCGGCTCGTGTGGGTCCGGTCGGACCCCGCCACGCTGCGCGAACGCCTGGAGCGGCGCGGCTCCCCGCGGGACACGGGGAAGCTGGCTGACTTCGCGGCCTTCGTCGCCCGGATGCGGCCGGACGAGCCGCCGCCCGTGCAGCATCTGGAGATCGACAACCGCGCGGGGGCGACGCCGGTCGTCGAGCAGGTGCTCAGCGCAGTCGGTACCAGGTCCCCTCGTCGCTCGTCCGGTACGGCACGTAGTCCGCGCTGAGCACGGTCCCGACCTGCGGCCCGCGGTCTCCGACCCACTCGGCGGCATCCGCACTCACCATGATCACGTTCGGCCGCACGGTCGCGAGCTCGGTGGCGACCTCCTGCCACTGGTCGTCGGACATCAGGTCGTAGGCCCAGCCGTCGAACCGGACGGAGAGCGGGGTGCCGGAGAGCCGGTTGTAGAGCGGGTCGCCGAGGACGTAGAGGCTGTCCGTGGGCCGCAGGCCCGCTGCGGCGACCTCCCCGCGGATCGTGTCGTAGTCCGCCACGCGTTCGTCGATGCGGGCGCGGCTCGCGGCGGTGAACCCACCGCCGTCGAGCACGGTGGGCAGCGCCCAGCTGCCCGCGTGGGCGAGCATCGGGAGGCAGAGCACCCCCACGAGGACCGCCGTGCGCGGCCGCCAGGTGATGACGGCGAGCCTGCGCAGGGCCAACACGACCAGCGGCGCCGAGGCGAAGTACCACTGGTACCACCAGGCGAACTGGGTCGCGATCGCGACGACGTCCGCGACCAGGAAGACGGTCATCGCGAGGTCGAGCGCGTCCCGACGGCGCCACGCCGTGGCCACCTGCCACACGGCCAGGACCGCCACCGGGAACATCCAGGCGACGTACCGGCCGAGGCCCTCGGCGATGCGGGACAGCGACCGGGAGCCCGGCGCCGAGCCCATCCGCGCCGCCTCCACGATCCAGACGTGCAGCGTCTCGCGCAGCGCGCCCTGTGCGGCCAGCCAGCCCAGGACCACGAGCACGGGGACGAAGGCGGCCGCCGTGAGCACGACCGCCGCCGCGATCCGGTGCCTGCGCAACGCGACCACCAGGTAGCCGAGCAGCGCGACCCCGACCACCCCGGCGAGGAGCAGCTTGAACACGCCGACGACACCCACGCACAGCCCGGCGAACACGATCCGCCGGAACGTGGGCGGCCGCCGGGGGTCCGCGGCGACCAGCGCGAACGCCCCGACGGCAGGCGCCAGGCAGAGCATCTCGAGCTGGCCGAAGTCCCCCGGCCCCGCGGCGAGGAGCAGCACGCCGGTGGCGAGCGCGGGGAGCAGCCTGCGCAGCCGCGGCGACGGCGTCCGGTGGCGCAGCAGCGCCCACACACAGGCGCCGAAGGCGAAGGCCGTCAGGACGTCGAGGGCGCGCATGCCCAGCTCGTCGAACCCGAAGAGGCCGTACCAGAGGAAGACGCCGGGCTGCTTGACGTCCCACAGGTCCACGTACAGCGTCTGACCCTGCAGGATCTGCCGTCCGATGAGCGCGAACACCGCCTGGTCGCCGCGGAACGGCCAGGTCATGACCATCCAGCTCAGGGCGGCGAGGACCACGCCCGAGAGGAGGAGCTCCCAGCGGCCCGTGGGCTGTGGGGGAACGGTCTCGAGGGGCCTGCGGTGCCTGCC
>NZ_JACBXB010000859.1 GCF_013870575.1 Pseudonocardia pini | reverse complement strand
GGGTGTGGCGTGCCCGGCGCCTGCGCCCGGCCAGCGGGACGACGTTGTCGGACTCCTCCGCGGCGACGGTGACGTCCGCGGCGGGGTCGGCCGCGAGGGTCGCGGTGAGGTCCCGCGTCTCGGCGAGGTCCTGGTCCGCGTCCCGGACGGGCTCGATGCGGGTGGTCAGCTCGGTGGCGGACTCCGGCGGGGCCTCGGGCGGGGACGCCGGCGCGGCGTTCCACTCCTGCTCGAGGCGGGCGAAGAAGTCCGCCTTCATCCGACCGGCCGTCTCGACGCTCGGGCTGAGGTCGGTACGACTGCGGTCGAGCGCGGCCGCGAGGGCCACCTCGTGCTCGAGCTCGTCGTCGGAGCCCCATCGTCCCGCGGGCATGTTCGCCGTCCTCACTGCATCCCTGCACTGTTCGTCAGCGTTCGGCCCGATCGGGGCCTCGCGCTCTGCCGACGTTCACCCACACAACGAGCCGGGCGGTCGTCGGTTACGGCGTAGGGACCGTTCACCGCTTGGTGTAGCTCACTCGTCGCATCTGTAACGACAAGCTTGTAGTTCTCGATATAGCGCCGGTTCATCGCAAGCCCTCGGGCATCAACTGGGCGAGCCTGCGGACGGCCCGGTGCTGCAGCGCCTTCACCGCACCCTCCGCGCGGTTCATCCGCTGGGCGGTCTCCGCGACGGACAGGCCCTGCAGGAACCGCATGCGGATGCAGTCCTGCTGGTCCTGGTTCAGCTTGTCGATCGCCTTGAGCAGCTCGGAGTTGGTCGCGTTCTCGATGACCTGCTGCTCCGGGCCGTGCGTGGTCGGCGAGTGCTCGACCATGTCGGCGGTGGTCGACTCGAGCCGGTAGCGGCTCGACTTGACGTGGTCGAAGATCAGGTTGCGCGCGATGGTGACGAACCAGGCGCCGATGTCGCGGCCCTGGTAGCTCACCGACGAGATCCGGCGCAGCGCCCGCAGGAACGTCTCCTGCGTGAGGTCCTCGGCGAGGGTGCGGTCACCGAGCCGGAACAGCACGTACCGGAACACGACGTCCTGGTAGCGCGCGTACAGCTCCTTGAAGGCCTCCTGGTCCCCGGCCTTTCACCAGCTTGTAGCCGTCGACGACGACGGGCCTGCCGCCCACGTCGACGGTGCGGGGCGCGGTGGTGAGCTCCTGGGCGAGGCGGAAGAAGTCCTCGCGCAGGGTCGGGTGGGCCTGCGCGCAGGCAGGCTGCGCGGAACAGGCCGCGAACAGGGCGTCGAGTCCCGAAGCGGCGGAGGGCCAGAAGCCCAGCAGGGTGTTGGCCTGCGGCGGGACGACCGAGTCCAGCACCGCGCTGCGGATGCCCTCGGGATGGTCGCGCAGCGTCTGCAGCGCGAGGTCGGTGCCGTAGGAGACACCGTAGAGGTTCCACGCGTCGATGCCGAGGGCGACCCGCAGGTCGGCGACGTCGGCGGCGTTCTCCGGCGTCGCGTAGGCGGCGAGGTCCACCCCGGTGCCGGCCAGCCGGTCCCGGCACGCCTTCGTCGCGGCGGCACTGCGCTCCGCGGTCGCCGGGTCGAGCGTGTCCAGCCCGGCCCAGTCGGCGAGGAACGCGTCGATCTCGGGGCAGGCGAGCAGGGGATCGGACTTCCAGGTGCCCCGCTGGTCGAGGAAGATCACGTCCCGGTCGGTGTTCCAGCCCGCCGCGATCCGTGAGCCCGCGCTGATCAGGCCGCTGCCGCCGGGGCCGCCCGCCAGGTAGAGCAGCGGGTCCGCCGCGGGCGTCGGCGAGGTGGCCTTCGCCCGGGCCACCGCCAACCGGATCGTGCGGCCGTCGGGGGCGGCGCGGTTCTCGGGCACCGTCAGGTACCCGCACTCCACGCCGGCCCCGAGGTCCAGCTGGGGCACGCCCGGGTAGATCGGGTCGGGGCACGGCGCGGCGGCGTAGCTGCTCCGGGGTGCCTGCGCTGCCCCCGACCCCGCCGCGGGGGCGCACGCCGACAGAACCGCCACCACCCCGACCAGCGCGCCGAGCAGCGCTCGGCGTCGTGCTCCCACCATCGTCCGTCCCCTCGCGTCGGTCCCCGACCGGCCGAATGCTGTCCCGCCGTGTGGCCCAGGACAACCGACCCAGGGTGGGCGCCGACAGGACCTGGGTCCTGGTCCGTCCGGGCGGCGGACGGTCGGCGGCCGGCGGTCTGTTGACGCGGGCGCGA
>NZ_JACBXB010000085.1 GCF_013870575.1 Pseudonocardia pini | reverse complement strand
GACCGCGCTCGCCGACGTGCAGGCGCGCAAGTCGACCTGGACCCGAGCGGACCTGACCGCGGCGATCAACGCCGCGCTGCCCGACCATCTCGGACTCGCCGAAGGCGCCGCGGTCGCCGAGCTGCTCGACGGCCTCACCGACCGGGCATTGACCTTCGCCACGCCGATGGACGCCGCCCGCCCCGGCGAGGACGCCCTCCCGGCCGCATTGCGCCTGGCCAACGGCGAGTCGGTCTACCAACAGCCGGGCGCCCGCCTCTACGCCACACCGGACCACGTGAAGATCGAGCAACTCCTCAGCGCCGCCGCCACCCAAGGTGGCGGCGCCGCGCGCCCGACCCACGCCGCCACCCGATTCCTGGCCGACCTGACCGAGCAGGGCATCACCCTCGGCCCGGACCAAGCCGCCGCGGTCCGCGGAGTCCTCACCTCCGGAGCCCGGGTCGAGACCCTCGTCGGCCCGGCCGGGACCGGCAAGTCCTTCGTCGTCGGCGCTCTGGCCCGCGCATGGACCGACCCAACCTCCAACCCAGCCGACGCCCCGGCGCGGCGGGTGTTCGGGCTCGCCACCTCCCAGGTCGCGACCAACGTCCTGGCCGGTGAGGGCCTGCAGACCCGCAACGTGGCCCGCTGGCTGGCCACCCAGGACCGCCTCGCGGCCCCCGTCGCCGAGCGCCAGGCCGTGCAGCAGGACTCGGCGTGGCGTCTGCACGCCGGCGACCTGGTCGTCGTTGACGAGTCCGCCATGACCGACACGAACGCGCTCGCCTCCATCCACGGCCATGTGGACGCGGCCGGGGCGAAGTTGTTGTTGGTCGGCGACCATCGCCAGCTCGCCGCCGTCGGCGCCGGTGGTGGCATGGACCTGCTCGCGAACTCCGGTCCGCGCTACGAGCTCGCCGACGCCCGCCGGTTCACGTCGGGCTGGGAGCGGGAGGCGTCGCTGCGGCTGCGCGCCGGGGACGAGACCGTGCTGCGCGACTACCACCGCCACGGCCGACTGCTCGACTCCGGCACCGCCACCCAGGCCGAGCAGTCCGCCGCCCGGGCGTGGCTGGCCGACACCCTCACCGGGCGCCGATCGCTGCTGCTGGTCGACACCAACGAGCAGGCCGCCCGCCTCTCGGCCGAGCTGCGCGCCGAGCTCGTCCGCCTCGGCCGCGTCCAGGAAGACGGCGTCGCGCTCGGGCTCGACGGCACCACCGCCGGCGTCGGGGACCTGGTCCAGGCCCGCCGCAACGGCTGGCACCTGGCCGGACACGACGGCAACCGCCGAGGCCCGATCAACCGCGACACCTACCAGATCACCGCAGTCCGCCCGGACGGCTCTCTCGAAGTCGCCACCACACCCACCGGCGACGACCGGGATCCGGCCCGCATGGTGCTGCCGCCGGACTACGTGTCCGAACACCTCGCGCTCGGCTACGCCACCACCGTGCACGCCGCCCAGGGCGCCACTGTCGACACCGCGCACACCGTCGTCACCACCCGCACCGGACCCGCCGCCCTCTACGTCGGCATGTCCCGCGGCCGCGACACCAACACCGCCCACGTCGCCACCCTCAGCACCGTCGAGGACACCGCGCACGGCCGCGCGGACCAGACGATCCACCGCGACCCCATCGCCGCCCTGGCCGGACTCCTCGACCCCGACGAGACCACCGGAGCCCGCTCCGCACTGGCCACCGCCGCCCACTCCCGCCGCGACCACGGCCAGCCCTGTGAGCAGTCGCCTCATCGCGACCGCCTCCTTTCGTTCAGGTGGTGCTCTCGAGGAGCTTCGTGATCTCGTCGTCCGAGAACCCGCTCTCCCGCAGCACGGTCTCGGAGTGCTCACCCAGTCGGGGTGGTCGCCGTCGGGAGGTCCCGGCGTCGTCGATCGGCAGCCGGACCATCGGCAGCGACGGCGGCTCACCGACGGCGACCGCCGCGTCGAGGACCGTCCCGCGGTCCACGGCGACCGGGTGCTCGACGGCCTCTCGCAGGTCGTGCACCGGTCCGACCGGGATCTTGGCCTCGCGCAGCACCGCCAGGCAGCCTTCGGTGGTGAACCTGCCGACGCAGGCCTGGATGATCTCGTGCAGGACCTCGCGGTTGCCGACCCGGGCGGCCGAGCCGACGAACCGCTCGTCCATGAGCAGCTCGGAGACGCCGAGGGCGCGGCAGAGCCTGGCGAAGAGGCCGTCGTTGCCCGCGGCGATCATGACCCAGCCGTCGGAGGTCTCGAAGCACTCGTAGGGCGCGGTGATCGGCGAGGCCGAGCCGAGCGGACCCGGGGTGGCCCCCGTGGCGTACATGCCGATGATCTGGTGGCAGAGCAGGGCGAAACCGCTGTCGACGAGCGTGGCCTCGACGTGCTCGCCGACGCCGGTGAGGTCGCGGCGGCGCAACGCGGCCATGATCGCCATGGCGGCCCACATGCCGGTCGTGAGGTCGGTGAGCGACGGAGCGACGCGGACCGGCGCCCCACCCGGCTGCCCGGTCATGCTCATCATCCCGGTGAAGGCCTGGATCAACGGGTCGTAGCCGGGCAGGCCCGCTGCGGCGCCCGAGTCGCCGAAGGCGGAGACCGAACAGTAGACGGCGCGCGGGTTGCGGGCGTGGACGTCCGCCCAGCCCAGCCCGAGCTTGTCGGCCGCCCCGGGCCGGTAGCTCTGCACGACCACGTCCGCCGTCTCGGCGAGGCGGAGGAACGCCTCCCGCCCGGCCGGGTCCTTCAGGTCGAGCACGATGCTGCGCTTGTTGCGGTTCACGGCGTGGAAGACCGAGCTCTCGGCCTCCGGCCCCGTTCCCCGGTGGGGCGGCATGCTCCGCGCGTCGTCGCCCCCACCGGGGCGCTCGACCTTGATCACCTCGGCGCCGAGGTCCGCGAGGATCATCGCGCTGTAGGGGCCCGCGATCGTGGTCGTCAGCTCGAGGACCCGGATGCCTTCGAACGTCTCGGCGCTGCTCACCGCTCCGGTCCGCCTTCCACCCCGCAGGGGCACCGCTGCCGTCACCTGGTCGGCCCGGACTGGCCGGGCGACCCGACGGTACGACGCGCGGCGACGAGAAGCAAACAGACATTTGTTTTGGCGAAGACCATCGAGCCGTGTGATCATGGCCGAAGCGTTGACACGGCGGTTCACAGCCTCGTAGCCTTCGACAACAAACGATTGTTCTCAGGCGCAGCAGTCACTCGGCCGGTGGACTCCGGCTCTCTGGCGAAGTACAACTGACGTCCGCCGGCACCGGGGTCGGCAGGAACGAGGGCCGTCGCTGATGGACAGGACCGTCCGACCGTACGCGGCGGAGCGGGGCCGTGCTCTCGAGGCGCAGCGCCCGCGATGGAGCCCGCAGACCTCCGCCGAGCTCCTCGACGAGGTCGCGACCCGACACCCGGGCCGCCCGCTCCTTCTCGGAGACGTCGCCCCGGTCACCTATGCGCGGATGTCCTCCTGGTCACGCGAGCTATCGGGCGGCCTGACGGCGATGGGCGTGCGCCGGGGGGACCACGTCGCCGTCGACCTCCCGAACCTCCCCGAGACCGTCGCGCTGAGGTTCGCCCTCGCCCGGGTCGGCGCCGTCACCGTGTCGGTCAACACCCAGCTCCGCCACGACGAGCTGCGCTACGTCCTCGCCCAGTCGGACGCCCGCCTCCTCGTCACGGCGGACCGGTTCAGAGACCTCGACTACCTCGACTCACTCGACCGGATCGCCCCGGGCTGGGACCGGCGACCGCCGGGCCGGGCGGGTGAGGGGTCCCTGCCCGAGCTGCGGGACGTCGTCGTCCTCGGCACGGCGGGGCCGGTGTCGCGCGGGGTGCCCTTCGCCCGGCTGCTGGGCCATCCCGTCGAGACGACCGGCCGGGTGGACCCACACGGCGTCTCGGACATCCTCTACACCTCCGGCACGACGGGTGCGGCGAAGGGCGTGCAGCTCAGCCACGACGGGCTGCTCCGCACCGCCTACTCCAGCGCCCTCGTGCGCGCCTTCGGCGACGGCTGGCGGCTCGCGTTCGCCCTGCCCCTGCACCACGTGTTCGGCTACGTCGAGGGACTGCTCGCCGCGCTCTTCGTCGGCGGTGCGGTACGCCTGCACGCGACCTTCGACGCGGACCGACTCCTGGCCGATGTCGAACGGCACCGGATCGACGAGCTGATCTGTGTGCCGTCGATGACCTCGGAGGTCCTCGCGCGGGCGCGCGAGCGGCGCTACGACCTGACGTCGCTGCACACCCTGTTCTCGTCCGGCGGCCCGCACCGGCCGGGCATGTGGACCGAGATGCGCGAGGTCCTGGGTGTCGACGAGATCTTCACCGCCTACGGTCAGACCGAGACCACGGCGTCCACCGTGTGCACCCGCCCCGGCGACCCCACGGAGCGGCTGGTGTCGACGAACGGCGCGCCGAAGCCCGCGGGCGCCGCAGGCGACGCCGCGCTCGGGGGTCTGCTCGCCGAGTACGCGGCGCTCGATCCCGCCACGGGCACGAGGGTGCCGCCCGGCCAGGTCGGCGAGCTGGTGGTCCGCGGTCCGTCGGTGACGCGCGGCTACTACAACAAGCCCCAGGAGACGCTCGAGGCGTTCACCGCGGACGGCTGGCTGCGCACCGGTGACCTCGGGCTGCTCGACGAGCAGGGATACCTGGTCCTCACCGGACGGAGCAAGGACACCTACCGGTGCGGCGGGGAGCTCGTGATGCCCGCCGAGACCGAGCAGGTCCTCCTGTCACACCCGGCGGTGGCGGACGCCTACGTGGTCGGCCTCCCCGACGAACGGATGGGAGAGGTCGGCTGCGCCTGGGTGGTCCCGCACGACGGCGTCCCGGCGCCGAGCGCCGAGGAGCTGACCCGGCACTGCGCGGCCCGCCTCGCCCGGTTCAAGGTCCCTGCGGCGGTGCTGTTCTGCGAGACCGACGAGCTGCCGCGGACCTCGACGGGGAAGGTGCGCAAGCACCTGCTCGTCCAGCGTGCCCAGGGCCTGCTGCAGGCCTCGGGCACCGCGACGGGTGACCGTCCGTGCCCCCAGGACGAACCCGCCGGTCCCCCGCCGGGGTGTCAGCTGAACCGCTCCCGCAGCGCGCGCTTGAGCACCTTGCCGTAGGCGTTACGGGGCAGCTCGTCGACCCAGATCACCCGCTTCGGCACCCGGTAGCCCGCCAGGCCCGCCCGGCACGCGGCGATGACCGCGGCGTCGTCGCGCTGCTCGGTGCCCGTCCCGGGGGTCGGCACGAGGACCGCGGTGACGGCCTCGCCCCAGATCCGGTCGGGCAGACCGATCACGGCCGCCTCCGCGACCTGCGGCAGCGTGCCGAGGACGTCCTCGACCTCGCGGGCGTACACGTTGGACCCGCCGGTCACGATCATGTCCTTCTTCCGGTCGACGATGTAGAGGTAGCCGTCGTCCGTCAGGTGGCCGATGTCGCCGGTGTGCAGCCAGCCGTCCGTGAGCGTCGACGCCGTGGCGTCCGGGCGGTTCCAGTAACCCGCCATCGTCTGCGGCGCGCGGGCGAAGATCTCCCCGTCCTCGCCGGGGGGAAGGGCCACACCGTCGTCGTCGGCAATCCGCAGCTCGACGCCCGACAGCACCCGCCCCGCCGAGCGGACCAGCGAGGAGTCCGGATCGGCGAGGGCGCGGCGATGGTCGTCCGCGTCGAGCACGGTGAAGAACATCGGCGACTCCATCTGCGCGAACGACTGGACCATCCGCCCGGCGAAGCGTTCGGTGCCCTCGCGCAGCGTCCCGGGGTCGATCGGGGACCCGGCGTAGTAGACGCGCCGCAGGGTGTCGGGCGGTGTCCAGCCCTCCGGCAGCGCGTCGAGCAGCATCCGGATCATCGACGGGACCAGGAACATGCCGGTCACGCCGCGCTCGTCGATCAGGGTCACCGTGCGGGCGGCGTCGTAGCTGCGGCACAGCAGGTTGTGCCCGCCGGTTCGCAACGTCGGCAGCAGCAGGAAACCCGCTCCGTGGGTCAGCGGCGCGACGTGGAGGATCACCTCGTCCGCGGCGTAGCCGAGGACCTCCTCGGTGCGGTCGGCGACCCGCGCCCAGGACCGGTGGGTGAGGATGACGGCCTTCGGCGCCCCGGTGGTGCCGCTCGTGTACATCAGGCTGGCGGGTGCCTCCGGGGCACAGACCACCGGCTCGTCGACGGGGGTGCCCCGGCGGGCGAGGTCGTCGACCGCCCCCTGGTCCGCGTCGAGCACCTGCAGGCCCTCGACCTCGCGGAGCTCCGGCACCTTCACGAGGAACTCGGACGAGGTCACCAGCAGCCTGCTGCCCGAGTCGGTCAGCATGTGCAGGTAGTCCTCCCGGACGAGCCGGGTGTTCAGCGGCACCACGACCAGGCCCGCCGCGCTCGCCGCCAGAGAGGTCTCGACGTAGGCGTGCCCGTTGTGCAGGAGCAGGGCCACCCGGTCACCGACCTGCAGCCCGGCGTCGCGGAGCCCACCGGCCACCGCGGCGACCCGCTCCGCCAGGGCCGCGTAGGTGACGGGTCCCGGACGGTCGGTCGAGTCGAGGTCCGTCACGCCGATCCGGTGGGGCGACCTGGCCGCCGTCGCCCACAGGACCTGCGCCGCGGTCGGCGACGCCCCGTCGGGAGCCTGGGAGGTCGTGGGTGCTGCCTGCGGCGCCGTCGCCGTCGCATCGGTCATGGGGATCGACGCTAGAAGGCCTCCGACCCCGCAGGATATGGAATAGTCACAGACTTCCTTGCCCTACTTCGGAGGCATCTCCAAAGCGATGGTGAACGCGTCCGCAGAGCTCCTGGTCGCCGTCGCCGCTCGGCTCGAACGGCGCGCGGCGGAGCTCGTCGAGAGCCAGCTCGCCGTCCTGCGGGAGCACCCGGACTACCGCCGGGTCCCCGAGGACGACCTGCGCCGCTCCTGCCACCGCAACGTCGTGCGCGTCGTGGCCACCCTCGGGCGGACCGACCTCCTCCCCGGGGTCGAGGAGGACGAGCGTGCCTCGGGACAACGACGTGCCCTGCAGGGGGTCCCGTCGGACGCCGTGGTCCAGGCCTACCGCGCGGTGCTCGCCGTCCTGCGGGACGCGTTCGTCGAAGAGGCCACCGCGACCGGTGCGGACACGGCCACCGTGCTCGCGGGCACCACCCGCCTCTGGGACCTCACCGACCGCTTCTCGAGCGTCCTCGTCTCGGCCCGGCAGCAGGTCGAGATCGACGCCGCGCGACGGGACGAGCGGTACCGGATCGCCCTGCTGCAACGGCTGCTCACGGGCGGCCTGGACCCTGCCGAGCTGGTCTCCGGGGGCGCCGTGCACGGCATTCTGCCGGGCTCCCGCTACTGGGTCGTCCGCGCGCGCGATCAGCAGCCCGGCGAGGACACACAGCGCGTGGCGCGCCATCTCGAGCACGGTTCCGGCGAGCGGCGGACACCGCTGGTGGCGCCGGTCGACGACGACATCGTGGGGATCACCACCACACCCCCGCGAGAGCTCGCGGGGACGGTGATCGCGGTGGCCGGGCCCGTGGATCTCGGAGGCGTTCCCGCGGCGTTCACCGAGGCGACCCGCGTCCTCACCGTCGCGGTCCGGTACGGGCGGACCGGGCTGGTGGACAGCTCGTCCCTGTCGGTGCGGGTGGCGGTGGAGCAGCAGGTCGAGCTCGGCGAGCTCCTGCACCGCCGCTACCTGAGTCACCTGGTCGACGGTCGAGCGGGACACTCCGACGTGCTGGGGACGGTCACCGCCTGGCTGCGGCTGCGGCGCTCGGTGGCGGCCACCGCCCGCGAGCTGTCGGTGCACGAGAACACGGTGCGCTACCGACTGGCCCGCTTCACCGAGCTGACCGGTGCCGACCTGGCCGACACCGACGTCCTCGTCGAGGTCTGGTGGGCACTGGAGTACGCGAGCATCCGGCCGACATGACCCGGAAGGGCGACCGCGTGGGTACCCCGGCGTACAAACGATTGTTTACCATGAGGCCGTCCGACTCCGGTCGAGTACGGACAGTCGACAGGAGAGCGGTACCCCATGAGCCTCGAGCCGAGCCCGGCCCCCGCGAACGCGGCACGCACCGGGCCCCGTGAGCTGATCTTCGACGCGGCCACCCGCCTGTTCGGGGAACGGGGATACACCGGCACGACCATGCGCGACATCGCGAAGGCCGTGGGGATCCTGCCGGGCAGCCTCTACGCGCACATCCAGAGCAAGGACGCCGTCCTCCTCGAGATCATCGAGGGTGGGGTCGACCGCTTCAACGCCGCCGCCGACCACGTCGACGAGCAGGGGCTCCCGGCGGGCGAGGCGCTGCACGCCGTCATCCGGGAACACCTGCGCATCGTGGCGGAGAACCCGCAGCGCACCCTCGTCGTCTTCCACCAGTGGCGCTTCCTGGAGGAGCCGCACCGGAGCAGGCTGCTGACGAAGCGCAGGCACTACGAGGAGTTCTTCACCCACACCGTCCGGGCCGGGGTGGTCGACGAGGAGTTCGACGCAGGCCTCGACGTCAAGGTGACCGTGCTCGGCATCCTCGGCGCCCTCAACTGGACCCCCGAGTGGTACTCCCCCTCCGGCCCGGCGACCTCGGACCAGATCGCCGACGCACTCGCCGCGTCCCTGCTCAGCGGTCTCTACCGGCGTTCCTGAGCGCCTCTGCCACACGGTTCTTGTGCCTCGCGGAGCCGTGCTGCTAGGTTGATAACAAACGATTGTTCAAGCAGAAGGGCGAGCTCAATGGCGCTGATCGCTCCGTCGTTCGACGACTACGCGACCAAGTACGAGACCATCCGGCTGGAGCGGGACGAGGCCGGCGTGCTGGAGGTGACGCTGCACTCGGACGGCAAGAGCCTGGTCTGGACCCCCCAGGTGCACGACGAGCTCGCGTACTGCTTCACCGACATCTCCTGCGACGCGGAGAACCGCGCCGTGGTGCTGACGGGTGTGGGGGACGCGTTCTGCTCGGAGATCGACTTCACGAAGTTCAGCCTGGGCACCGCCAAGGACTGGTCGCAGATCATCTTCGAGGGCCAGCGGCTGCTCCGGAACCTGATGGACATCGAGGTCCCGGTGATCGCGGCGATCAACGGCCCGGCCACCGTGCACCCGGAGATCCCGGTGCTCTCCGACGTCACGATCGCGGCGACCACCACGGTCTTCGCCGACTCCCCGCACTTCGCGAACGGGATCGTGCCGGGCGACGGTGCGCACGTGTGCTGGATGCACGTGCTCGGCCCCCAGCGCGGCCGCTACTTCCTGCTCACCGAGCAGACCCTCGACGCCCAGCAGGCGCTCGAGTTCGGCGTGGTCAACGAGGTGCTGCCCCCCGAGCAGGTCCTCCCCCGCGCCCGCGAGATCGCCGCCCGGATCGCCGCGAAGCCGCCGCTCGGCGCCCGCTACTCCCGCGTGGTGCTGACCCGCGAGATCAAGCGGCTGATCCACGAGCAGCAGGCGCTCGGCCTGACCCACGAGGCCCTCGCCGCGCTGTCCCTGTGACGGTCGCACCCTCGTGACCGCGCAGTCCCTGTAGATCCACCGGAGAGCACGTTGAGCGAGCAGACCTTCAACCGCCTGCGGCACACCTTCGACGACTTCGCGGTCGGCGACTCCGTGGTCACCGCGGGCCGGACCGTCGACATCGGTGACATCACCGCGTTCGCCGGGCTGACCGGCGACCACTACCCGCTGCACACCGACGAGGAGTTCGCCCGCTCCACGCAGTTCGGCGGCCGCATCGCGCACGGTCCGCTGACCTACGGGTTCGCGGTCGGGCTCGTCGGGCTGTCCGGCTTCCTCGGGGACGCGATCGTCGCGTTCGTCGAGACGCAGAACCTCCGGGCCCTCGCGCCCGTCCGGCCCGGGGACACGCTCCGGGTCCGCGCGGAGGTCGTCGAGGCGGTCCCGGGGCACAAGCCCCACTACGGGACCGTGCACATCGACTACTCGGTCCTGAACCAGAAGGACGAGGAGGTCATGCGGTTCCGCTTCGTCCTCCGCGCCCGCCGCATTCCCGAAGGAGATCAAGGTGAGTGACACCGAGCCGGTGTTCATCGGCATCGGCGAGCAGCCCTCGGGCCGTTACCCGAACCGCCCGTTCATGGGCGACCTGGTGCGCGTCGGCGTCGCCGCCGTGAAGGACGCCGGGCTGACGATGACCGACATCGACACCATCCTGCTCATCCCCTGCCTGCACTCCCCCGCCGACCAGGCCGACCTGGTCTTCTCGCGGATCGTGGAGGAGCTGGGGCTGAACAAGAAGGTCAAGTGCCAGTACATGGTCCATTCCGGTGGGTCGACCAGCGACAACACCATCCGGACCGCGGCGGGCCTGATCGACAGCGGGCACGCGAAGAACGTGCTGGTGCTGCAGGCCGAGAAGTGGGGCTCCGCGCCGGTCACCGAGATGATCGACATGCTCACCGCGAACGGCATCCCGCGGGAGTGGGAGAAGCAGTCGGGCGTCAGCTTCAACGCCGTCGGCGCGCTGATCCAGCAGCGGTACATGTTCGAGAGCGGATCGACGCCTGCGGACATGGCGTCGGTGTGCGTCGCGCTGCGGGACTGGGCCAACCTGAACCCGAACGCGATGTACAAGGACAAGAAGCTCACGGTCGAGCAGGTCCTCGGCTCCAAGATGATCACCGACCCGATCCGGGCTTTCGAGTGCCCGATGCTGGCCGACGGCGCCTGCGCGCTCGTCCTCACCAGCCGCGGCAACGCCCGCAAGCTCGGCAAGGACCGCGTCGTGCGGCTCGCGGGCGAGGGCGGCTGCGTGTCGCACTACAGCATCGGCCAGGAGCGCGAGGTCGGGAAGCTCGGCTGGGAGATCGCGGCGCCCGCCGCCTACGAGGCAGCCGGGTGGGGCCCCGAGGACGTCGACATCGCCGAGATCTACGACTCCTACGCGGCCGTGCTGACTAGCGGCCTGGAGGGCCTCGGCCTGGCGCCCAAGGGAGAGGCCGCGCGCATGTTCGCCCGCGGCGAGTTCTCCCCGGGCGGCAGGCTGCCCGTCAACACCAACGGCGGCCTGCTCTCCGCAGGGCACACCGGGGTCGGCGGCGGCACGGCGCTGCTCACCGAGGGCGTGCGCCAGCTCCTCGGCCGCGCCGGGCCCGAGCGTCAGGTCGAGGGCGCCACCCGTGCGGCGCTCGGCGGCTCCGGCGGGACGTACATGGACTCGCAGGTCCTGCTCCTGGAAGGGGTCTCGGCATGACCAGCTCGAACGACGCGGGCATGGACGCTCTGACCGAGCCGTACCGCGACGCGCTGCGCCGCGGCGAGTTCGTCGTGCAGCACTGCAAGGCGTGCGACCGGCAGATCATGTACCCGCGGCACCTGTGCCCGTTCTGCTACGCCGACGACCTGGACTTCGTGGCCGCCCCGACGAGCGGGATCCTGCACAGCTTCGCCGTGCACCGGGTCGGCTCGCCCACCGGCTTCGAGGACCAGCTCCCCTACGCCGTCGGGATCGTCAAGCTCCCCGGCGACGTGCAGTTCCTCGCCCGCCTCCACCCGGACGCCGAGGGCGACTGGGGGCAGTACACGCTCGACGGCGAGGTCGTCTTCCGTGGCGCCGACGCGGACGAGATGACCGCGCGCCCGGTGCCCTGGTTCGGGCTGCCTGCGTAGGCAGGCGACTCTTGGGGTCGCGCTCCGCGGTCGGGCGGAGCGCGACCCCTTTCCGCTGTCCGGACCGATCGAGGAGGACCGATGGACCGCATCGGGGTCGGTGTCGTCGGGCTGAGCGCCGGCCGGGGCTGGGCCGCGACCGCCCACCTGCCCGCGCTGCGGGCACTGCCCGAGCTGTTTTCGGTGCGCGCCTCGTCGGCGAGCTCACCGGAGTCGGGACGGGCAGGCGCCGAGGCACACGGCGTCCCCCATGCCTGCGCGGACGTCCGCGAGCTGGCCGAGCATCCCGAGGTCGACCTGGTGGTCGTCACGGTGAAGGTGCCCGAACACGAACGGCTCGTCGGCGACGCACTGGCCGCGGGCAAGGCGGTGCTGTGCGAGTGGCCACTGGGCAACGGGACCGCCGAGGCCGAGCGG
>NZ_JACBXB010000858.1 GCF_013870575.1 Pseudonocardia pini | reverse complement strand
CTCGAGCGTGCCCGAGCAGCGGGACCGCGGCGCGGCCGCGCTCGCCAAGATCACGACCTTGCAGCCGAGCAGCTTCACGGAGGCCCGGACCATCGGGGAGCGCTACCGGGACGGGGTCCCGGTGATCATCAACCTGACCGATCTCGACGAGGCCGCCGCACGCCGTCTCGTCGACTTCGCCGCAGGTCTGGCGTTCGCGCTGCGCGGATCGATCGACAAGGTGACCTCCCGGGTCTTCCTGCTGACCCCCGCCGACGTCGAGGTCTCCGCCGACGACGCCCGCAGGCTGGCCGAGCGGGGCCTGTTCCGTCAGGACTGAGTCCGTCTGAGGCAGGATGTAGCCGTGCCGATCGCCCTGCAGTTCGTCATCTACTACGTCCTGTTCTTCTTCTGGCTCCTGCTCGTCGCGCGCATCGTGGTGGAGCTCGTGCACTCGTTCGCGCGCGAGTGGGTGCCTGCCGGGCGACCCGCCGCGGCACTCGAAGTGGTGTTCAGCGCGACCGATCCTCCCGTGAAGTTGTTGCGGAGAGTGATCCCCGTCGTCCGGATCGGGGGCGTCGGACTGGACCTGTCGATTATGGTTCTACTGCTGGTGGTGTTCATACTGATGAGCATTGCCAGACCGGCGGTGGGGTGAGCCCCAGTCACCCGCCAGCCGGTTTGCCGCCGAGGAGTGCATGAGGTGATCCGATGCCGCTGACGCCCGCCGACGTTCACAACGTCGCGTTCAGCAAGCCCCCGATCGGTAAGCGGGGGTACAACGAGGACGAGGTCGACGCGTTCCTCGATCTGGTCGAGGCCGAACTGGCCCGGCTGATCGAGGAGAACGAGGATCTGCGAGAGCAGGTCGGGCAGCTGGAACAGCGGCTCGACGACGCTCAGGCAGACCTCGACGACGCGCGCCAGCAGCGTGCCCAGGCGCCCATGGCGCCCCAGGGCCCGCCGCCGACGCAGCAGATCCGTCCCGTCGAGCCCCCGCCGCCGCCCCGCCAGCCGGAGCCGCAGCAGCGGCCGATGGCGGCGATGGGTGGCGGTGCCGACGCCGACATGGGCGGTGGGGACCACCACGTCCAGGCCGCCAAGGTCCTGGGCCTGGCCCAGGAGATGGCCGACCGGCTCACGGCCGAGGCCAAGAACGAGGCCGACTCCATGTTGGCCGATGCCCGGAGCAAGTCCGAGCAGCTGCTCAGTGAGGCCCGGACCAAGTCGGACGGCCTGGTGAACGACGCCAGGGCCCGCGCCGAGACGATGCTCAACGACGCGCGGACCCGTGCGGAGACCCTCGAGCGGCAGAGCCGTGACAAGGCCTCCTCGCTGGTCAGCGAGGCGGAGCGGAAGCAAACCGAGATCATCGGAACCATCACCCGCGACAAGTCGGTGCTGGAGAAGAAGATCGACGAGCTGCGGACGTTCGAGCGCGAGTACCGGACCCGGCTCAAGACCTATCTGGAGTCGCAGCTACGCGACCTGGAGGGTCGGGGCTCGGCCGCTCCGTCGGACGCCGCCCGCCCGAACTCGAACGGCGGGGGCTACGCGGCCTCCGGCTACGGCCAGCGGGCCGACGCCGGAAGCTGACGGGCCGCTCCGTCGGACCGTCGTCCCAGCGACCCGGTGGGCGGTGCGTGCCGCCCACCGAACACGGGGTGAATCGTGCTGCTGCTGGTTCTCGTTCTCGTCCTGATCGCCTTCGGGCTGCTGGTCGTGGCGCTGCTCTCGGGCAGCGTCATGTGGGCCTGGATCTCGGTGGCGGTCTCGGTGGCGGCTGCGGTCGCCCTGCTCGTCGACTGGATGCAACGCCGGTCGGCGGTCAAGGCAGGCGCCGAGCCGGACCGTGCGCCCGTCGGCGCGCCGCAGGCGGCGCAGTCCGGGCCGTACCGCGGTGTCGCGGACATCGAGCCGGTCACCGAGGTGATCCCGCTGGTGTCCCCGGGCACACCCGGTGGCGTGACGGGTTCGGCGCAGCCCAGCGAGGTGGGCTCGCCGGACGCGGAGGCCACCTCCGTGATGCCCCTGGTGGAACCGTCCGGCTCAGCCGGGCGACCGCCCGGCGCTGTGGACGGGACTACACGATCGAGCGGTAATTCGTCACAGAGCGTGACCGACGACGAGGTCGGTTCCGGTCCCGCCGCGGCGGGTGCCACGGGTGCCGCAGCGGCCGCGTCCGGTGCCGCCGCCGTGCA
>NZ_JACBXB010000857.1 GCF_013870575.1 Pseudonocardia pini | reverse complement strand
CGCGACGTTCCAGCGCAACAACCAGGAGCACCTGGAGGCCTACCTCGCCGTGCCGGCGATGGGCGCGGTGCTGCACACCCTGAACATCCGGCTGTCGGCGGAGCAGCTGGTCTTCATCGCCGGGCACGCCGAGGACCGCGTGCTGATCGTCGACGGGACCCTCGCGGCGGTCGTCGCGCCCCTGCTCGAGCGCATGCCGACGCTCCGCCACGTCGTGGTGGTCGGCGCGGACGACTCGGCCCGGACCGCACTCGCGACGCCCGGGGTGACCGTCCACGACTACGCGGAGCTGCTCGACGCGGCGCCGCCGGAGTTCGACTGGCCCGAGCTCGACGAACGCGACGCCGCGGCCATGTGCTACACGAGTGGCACCACGGGCGACCCGAAGGGCGTGGTCTACAGCCACCGCTCGGTCTACCTGCACTCGATGGCCTGTGCGATGGGCGACGCCCTCGGCCTCACCGCCGCGGACCGGGTGCTCCCGGTGGTCCCGATGTTCCACGCGAACGCCTGGGGCCTGCCCTACGCCGCGCTGCTGGTCGGCGCGGACCTGGTCCTGCCGGACCGGTTCACCTCCGGGGCCGACCTCGTGCGGGTGGTGGAGACGACCCGGCCGACCGTCGCGGCAGGTGTCCCGACCGTGTGGAGCGACGTCCTCGGGCACGTGCGCGCCCGGGGCGGCGACCTCGGGTCGCTGCGGTACGCCCTCGGTGGCGGTGCGCCGGTGTCTGTCGGGCTGCAGCGGGCCATGGCCAAGGTCTGTGGGGTCCGCCTGGTCCACGCGTGGGGGATGACCGAGACGTCGCCGGTGGCGCTGGTCAACTGGCCGCCGGTCGCCGAGGACCATCCCGACCACTGGACCTACCGGGCCGCCCAGGGGCGGCTGCTCAACCTCGTCGAGGGCCGCGTGGTGGCCGAGGACGGCACCGAGCTGCCCCGGGACGGTCGAGCCGTCGGCGAGCTGGAGGTCCGGGGGCCGTACGTCACGGCGGGCTACCACCGCCTCGACGCCCCCGACCGCGTCCACGACGGTTGGCTGCGGACCGGTGACCTGGGCTCGATCGATGCGCTCGGCTACGTCACCCTGTCCGACCGAGCCAAGGACGTGATCAAGTCCGGCGGGGAGTGGATCTCGTCGGTCGACCTGGAGACGGCGATCGCCGAACACCCCGCGGTGCGCGAGGCGGCCGTCATCGGGGTGCCCGACGACCGGTGGCAGGAACGGCCCGTCGCGGTCGTGGCGCTGCACGCGGGGGAGGCGGTGCGCCCTGCGGAGCTGCGCGAGCACCTCGCCACCGAGTTCGCCTCCTGGCAGCTGCCCGACGGCTGGTCGTTCGTCGAGGAGGTCCCGCGGACCTCGGTCGGCAAGTACGACAAGAAGGCGCTGCGCGCGCTCTACGCGGACGACGCGTTGGCGGTGGAGCGGTAGGGCGGGGGCCGCCTGCGGGCGGCCCCCGCCCCCGTCACGCGTAGCGCAGCGCCCGGGCCGGATCGGCCAGGATCCGCCCGACCTCCGCGAGGACGTGGGAGCCCAGCTCGCCGTCCACGAGCCGGTGGTCGAAGGACATCGCCAGCTGTGTGACCTGGCGGACCCGGATCTGTCCGTCGACCACCCACGGCATCGGCCGGACCGCCCCGAACGCCAGGATCGCGGCCTCGCCGGGGTTGAGGATCGGGGTGCCCGCGTCCACGCCGAGCGCGCCGATGTTGGTGATCGTGAGGGTCCCGCCGGTCATGGCCGCCGGTCGCGTCGACCCGGCGCGGGCCGTGGCGACGAGCTCGTCGAGGGCATCGGCCAGCTCGCGGAGCCCGAGCCGGTCCGCGCCCTTGACGTTCGGCACCACCAACCCCCTCGGCGTGGCCGCGGCGATGCCCAGGTTGACCTGCGAGAACTGCACGATCTCCTGGTGCTCGTCGTCCCACCGGGCGTTGATCGCGGGATGGCGCCGGACGGCGAGCAGCAGCGCCTTCGCCACCAGGACGAGCGGGGTGACCCGCACGCCTGTCCACTCCCGGTCCTGTCGGAGCTCCCGGACGAGGTCCATGGTGGCGGTGACGTCCACGGAGAGCCACTCGGTGACGTGCGGCGCGGTGAACGCCGACCGCACCATGGCCGCCGCGGTCGCCTTGCGCACCCCGCTGACCGGCGTGCGGGTCTCCGCGGGTCGTTCACCAGGTGCT
>NZ_JACBXB010000856.1 GCF_013870575.1 Pseudonocardia pini | reverse complement strand
TCCGGGTGCTGTCCGAGCTCGGCCTGACCGACCTGTTCGAGGCGGGCGACGGCGAGGCGTTGCGGCAGGCCGAGAGCCTGGCCGTCGAGGCGGGCATGCTCGGTACCGCGCTGGGCCTGTCCCTGCAGCTGACCGCCCTGGCCACGAACACCGAGGGCATGGTCGGAGCCGGCGCCCGCGGGGAGAGGTGTGCCGAGCAGGCGACGCGGCTGCGCCTCGACGGGCACCGTGGACACGCCCTGATGTGGGTCGCCCGGGGTCGCGTCTACGCCGACCGCGCCCAGGAAGCGGCCGACATCCTCGACGAGGCCCTCCGGTTGTCGGTCCTCCCCGCCCACATCCACGCCACCCGCCACGACCTCGCGGGGCTCGACGCCTGGCTCGCGGGTGACGTCGAGGCCGCCGTCGCGGGGCTGGCCCGTGCGGTCGCGAGGTCCTGTGTGGTCTTCCCCGCCCAGACGAGCGCGATGCGTTCCTCGTACTCCTCGCCGTCGATCCGGCCGTGCGAGAAGTGTTCCGCGAGCGCCTGCGCGGCCTCCTCGCGTTCGACGTTGCCGATCCGCATCGGCGGGCGCTCGGGGCGGGGTGCGGGCTCCGTCACCCGGTCGACGGTACCCCGCGAAACCGTCTTCTCGTCGGCATAGGCTCCGCCCATGCGCTTCGGTCTCTTCGTCCCCCAGGGCTGGCGGCACGATCTCGTCGGCATCGACCCCGCCGAGCAGTGGGCGGTGATGAAGGGCCTGGCGGCGCACGCCGACGCCGGCCCGTGGGAGTCGATCTGGGTCTACGACCACTTCCACACCGTCCCGAAGCCCACCGACCAGGCCACCCACGAGGCGTGGTCGCTGATGGCGGCGTTCGCGGCGGTGACCGACCGCGTCCGGCTCGGCCAGATGTGCACCTGCATGGCCTACCGCAACCCGGCCTACCTGGCGAAGGTGGCCGCGACCATCGACGTCATCTCCGGCGGCCGGGTCGAGATGGGCATCGGCGGCGGCTGGTACGAGCACGAGTGGCGCGCCTACGGCTACGGCTTCCCGTCGGCGGGGGACCGGCTCGGGATGCTCGACGAGGGCGTGCAGATCTTCCGGCAGGCCTGGGAGAACGGCGTCGCGACCCTCGACGGCAAGCACTTCCAGGTCGACGGCGCCATCTGCGAGCCGCGCCCGCTGCAGCCCGGCGGGATCCCGCTGTGGATCGCGGGCGGCGGTGAGAAGGTCACGCTGAAGATCGCGGCGAGGTACGCGGACTTCACGAACTTCGTGGGCACGCCGGAGGGCTTCACCGCGAAGTCCGAGATCCTCGCCCGGCACTGCGACGCGGTCGGGACGGACTTCGACGCCATCGTCCGGTCGGCGAACTACAACGTGGCCATCGCGCCCACCGAGGCCGAGGTCGAGGAGAAGCTGCAGCAGATGGTCGACCGGCTGCGGCCCTACGTCGGCGACAAGCGGGCCGAGAGCCAGCTCGACGGCTACCGCGGTCTCCCCGGGGTCGGCACGCCGGAGCAGATCGTGGAGAACCTGGCCGCGATGGCCGAGCGCGGCATGACCTACGGCATCTTCTACTTCCCCGAGGCCGCCTACGACCGCTCGGGCATCGAGCTGTTCGAGCGCGAGGTCGTCCCGAACCTGCCATGAGCGTGAGCCAGGCGGTCGAGGCCTTCCTCGCGCACCTCGCCGTCGAACGGGGGAGCTCGGCGAACACGTTGCGCGCCTATGGGAACGACCTCGACCGCTACCGCGGGTACCTGGACGAGCGGGGGATCGCGGAGCTCGGCGCGGTGCGCGAGACGGACGTCGGGGAGTTCGTCGCGGCGTTGCGCAGTGGGCCGACCCCGCTCGCGGCCTCGTCCGCGGCCCGGGCGCTGGCCGCCGTGCGCGGCCTGCACCGATTCGCGACGCGAGACGGTCAGATCCCGGTGGACGTCGCCCGCGGCGTCACCGCGCCGACGCTGCGCAGCACGCTGCCGAGCACCCTGACCGTCGACCAGGTCGACCAGCTGCTGGCGGGCTGCGTGGGCGAGGGGCCGGGGGACCTGCGAGACCGCGCGCTGCTGGAGGTGCTCTACTCCACCGGCGCGCGGATCTCCGAGGCCGTCGGGCTCGACCTCGACGACCTGGACACCGGCGACCGGACGGTCCTGTTGCGCGGCAAGGGCGGCAAGCAGCGGATCGTGCCGATCGGGCGG
>NZ_JACBXB010000855.1 GCF_013870575.1 Pseudonocardia pini | reverse complement strand
CCCAGCGCACCCGCGCGGACGAGGACACCGATCCCGCGGACCTGTCCACCGCCCGCCTGCTCAAGCCCAGTCGCAGGCGCCCGCCCCGCACCGGCTGGCGGCGGTTCCTCTACCTGCTCACCGGCCGGTTGATCAACCCGGGTGAGAGCCCGCTGGACATCCGGGAACGCGAGCTCATCACCCGCGTCAACCAGCCGCTGCTGGGCTGCCACAAGATCGCCACGCTCAGCCTCAAGGGCGGCGTCGGCAAGACCACGATCACGGCCACCCTCGGCGCCACGTTCGCGTCGAAGCGGGGGGACCGGGTCGTGGCGGTGGACGCGAACCCGGACCGCGGCACGCTGAGCCAGAAGATCCCGCTGGAGACCAGCGCCACCGTGCGCCACCTGCTGCGAGACGCCCAGCGCGTCCGCCGCTACACCGACGTCCGCGCCTACACCTCACAAGGCCCGTCGCGGCTGGAGGTGCTGGCCAGCGAGCAGGACCCGGCCGTGTCCGAGGCGTTCTCCGAGGACGACTACCGACGCACGGTCACCCTCCTCGAGCACTTCTACAACATCGTGCTCACGGACTGCGGGACCGGCCTGATGCACTCGGCGATGTACGGCGTGCTCGGCGTGGCGGACCAGCTGATCATCGTGTCGTCCGGCTCGATCGACGGCGCCCGCAGCGCCTCCGCGACGATGGACTGGCTCGAGGCCCACCAGCACGGTGACCTGGTGCGCAACGCCGTCGCCGTGATCAACAACGTGCACCGGCAGGCGGGCGCGGTGGACCTGGACCGGGTGGCACACCACTTCGCGGGGCGCTGCCGCGCGGTCATCCAGATCCCGTTCGACCCGCACCTCGAGGAGGGTGCGGAGGTCGACCTGGACCGGCTCGCCCAGCCCACGCGGATCGCGCTGCTGGAGCTCGCCGCCTCCGTCGCCGACGGGTTCCCGCGCTAGCGTCCCGCACCGCGAGTCCGTTGCGCATCTCGGCGGACCCAGGTTCACGCGAGGCCAGGCAGCCGGTCCGAGGCTCGTACCGGGTGCTCGCCGGGCCGGCAACGCCGTCTGCGTGGGCCTGGGCCGTCGAGATGTGGAGCGGATTCGCGGTGCGGGACGCTAGGAGGCGCGGCCTCAGCGCTACCTCTCGGGAGCGGGCGGGGGATCGTCTCCCTCGCCGCCGCCCTTGCGCAGGTCCTCGTCGAGGCTGCGCAGGAAGTCGGGATCGTCGTCCGGGCCGGTCGGGCGGGGCCGACGGGGCGGACTCGACGGTCGGGGAGCGCTCGTGCCGCGGGGGATCTCGGCCCGGTCGCTGTTCATCGCACGCCACAGCAGCACTGCGATGACGGCCGCTCCGGCGAACGCGACGACGTACAGCAGCACCACCATCACCTCCTGCACGCGAGCGTACTGGAGCGGCGGGCAACATCCCGGTAAAGCAACCGGTCGGGTCCGGGAGGCTTCCTGGACCCGACCGGCGGTGCGGGTCAGCGGTGGTGCGTGCCCATCGTGGCCTCGCTGGTCAGGTCCGCGAGCATGCCGCGCACCTCGGACTCCCGGAAGCGGCGGTGGCCACCAGGGGTTCGGATCGATCCGATCCGTCCGGCCGAGGCCCAGCGGGTCACGGTCTTGGGATCGACGCGGAACAGGGTCGCCACCTCGCCGGGGGTGAGCAGGCGCTCGTTCGCGTTCTGGGCCGGAGCAGACATTGCGAAGCCTCCACGTCGTCGATTACCGGGCCATCGTGACACCGCGGACCCCGGGTACTCGAACGGTTGGGCGGAGGTAAAGGGCTCTTAAAGGGCAAAGCGGACGTCTCGCCCCAACCCGGTCAGATCGTGGGGCGCTCCCTGAGAGGGGCCTGAGCGTGGCCTGAGGGGCGTGTGAGCTGGGCGTTCGTGCGTCGCCCGCGACGGCCCGAGCATGCCCTCGCGGGCGTGAGGCCGGCGTGGGCCCGGACCTCCGCCCCGCCGGACGGTAAAGGCCGGGCGCCGAGTGGTCGGTACGCTCGGGGCATGGCGTCAGGCACCACCGACACACCCGCCGACACATCCGCGGCCACCGGCAAGGAACCCGGTCTCGCCGCGACCGTCGCGCTCTACGCGTTCGCCCGGCTCGCCCTCGTGGCCCTCATCGCGGTCGTGCTGGCGCTCGTCGGGGTGCCGCTGCTGCTGGCGGTCCTCGTGGCGCTGATCGTGGCGCTG
>NZ_JACBXB010000854.1 GCF_013870575.1 Pseudonocardia pini | reverse complement strand
GGACGGCTGGTCGCCCGGACCCCGGAGCCCGCCACCGCCTGAGCCGGTGGAGCTGGGCGAGGCCGCCGGGCTCGAGGTCGAGGTGCTGGACCACACGGCGCTGCTCGAGGGTGGCTTCGGCGGGATCCTGGGCGTGGGCCAGGGGTCCTCGCGGCTGCCCCGGCTCGTGCGGCTGACCTGGTCCGGCGGGGCGAACCCGACGAAGCGGGTCGCGCTCGTCGGCAAGGGCATCACGTTCGACACCGGCGGGATCTCGATCAAGCCCGCGGCGGGGATGGACCACATGACGTCGGACATGTCCGGCGCCGCCGCGGTGATCGCGACGACCGTGCTGGCCGCGCGGCTGGAGCTCCCGGTGGCCGTGACCGCGACGGTCCCGATGGCCGAGAACATGCCGTCGGACACCGCGTACCGGCCCGGCGACGTGCTCACGATGTACGGCGGCACCACCGTCGAGGTGCTCAACACCGACGCCGAGGGCAGGCTCATCCTGGCCGACGCCATGGTCCGCGCCGCCGAGGACGAGCCGGACTACCTGGTCGAGACCTCGACCCTGACGGGCGCGCAGATGGTCGCGCTGGGCACGCGCACCGCGGGCGTCATGGGGACGGAGGACCTCCGGGACCGGGTCGCGGCGCTCGGCCGCGCCGTGGGTGAGGACGCGTGGGCGATGCCGCTGCCCGAGCACCTGCGCGCGGAGCTGGATTCGCGGATCGCCGACCTGGCCAACGTCACGGGCAACCGGTTCGGCGGGATGCTCGCGGCGGGGCTCTTCCTGCGCGAGTTCGTCGCCGACGGGCTGCCCTGGGCGCACATCGACATCGCGGGCCCGTCCTTCAACACGGGCGGCGCGTGGGGTTACACCCCCAAGGGCGGCACGGGCTTCCCGGTGCGCACCCTGCTCGCGCTGCTGGAGGACATCGCCGCGAACGGGTGAGCGGGGCTCAGGCGGCGCGGGCCCGGGCCGCGGCGGCGAGGGCGATCGCGAGCAGGGCGAACAGCGGGCTGGGGAAGCCGAGGGCCAGCCCGAGCGCGATGTCGAGCACCGGGGCGATGACCGCGGTCGCGAACACCCAGGCGGGCGCGGTCGGCGGCTTCCGCGGACCGCGCCTGCCGCCGGGCTTGGCCACGGACAGCCACGCCTGGAAGGCGATCGCCGTCGCCATCAGCGCGGTGCCCGCGACCAGCGGGACCGTCACGTCCAGGGTCTGCGCGGCGGTGTTCAGCGCCGCGGAGAGCAGCACGATCCCGGCCGCGAGCTGGACGACCGTGATCACGAACTTCGCCAGCACCCAGCGGTGCAGCGTCAGCCCCCACGGCGTGGCCAGCGCGAGCACGATCCCGGTCGCCGCCGAGGCGTTGGCCAGCGGCGCGAGCAGCCGCGTGTCGAGATGGTGCGCGGCGGTGACCGCCCACGGCGCCTCCCCCGACAGCGCCGGGGCGAGCAGCGCGAACAGGGCGACCGCACAGGTCATCCAGCCCACCGAGGTCAGCACGTGCATCCACACCGCGAGCCGCCGCCAGGTGGTGACGGCCGCGCGGCGGGTCGGGCGGGGAGAGCGGGTCGGGCGGGAGGAGCGGTCCCCGCCCGCCGAGCGCAACCCACGATGGGCCCCCCGGGCCACCTCCGGCGATTGCGTCGAGATCGAATGGTCAGGCGGTGTCGTCATCGCGCCACCTGACCGTTCGATCTCCGAGCCACTCCCGGGACGGTGTTCGGAGGACCCCGAGGTCGGTCGCACGGGCGACCACGTCGACGTGGCGGGATCGGAGGCGGGGGCGGCGGGATCGGGCGAGGGGGAGAGGGCGTCGGTCGGCGCAGCACCAGCCGCGGCGGCCCCTGGGGCGGTCGGCGCGGTGGGGGTGTTCGGCACGGGATGGGTGGGTGGCGTCGGCACGGGTCCGAGTCCATCGTCTGCCGCGGATCCGCACATCCGGGGCGACCCGGACCCTCGTCCGGGGCTCCCCGGAGGGGTTACCCGCGGGTAGGGTGCCGCGGGTGATCCCTCGTCGTGTCGCGCACCGTGTTCCGCAGGGGTCCCGCTCGGCCGTGGTCACCGGCGGGGGTGGCGGGATCGGTGCCGCGGTCGCCCGTGAGCTCGCCGGGCGCGGGTACCGGGTGCTCGTCACCGACGTCGACGGGGAGGCCGCCGCGATGGTCGCCGCCGGGATCGGCGGAGAGAGCCTGGTCCA
>NZ_JACBXB010000853.1 GCF_013870575.1 Pseudonocardia pini | reverse complement strand
TGCCCGGTCGCCGCGGCGAGCTCCCGCAGGTCCGACCCGACCGCCTCGAGCAGCGCCGCCACGGCGTCCGCGGTGATCGAGCCGCACGCCCGCCGGGCCTCCGCCCGCACGAACTCGGCGCGCTCCTCGGCGCGACCCAGCTTGTCGCACCGCGTGACGACGGCCCCCAGCTTGCGCAGGTCGTCCGCCAGCTGCTTGCCGCGGGCGCCACCCGCATGCAGCGCGACCAGCACGATCCCTTCGGCGGGCTCACGGCCGTACGCCAGGATCGCGGCGGCCAGCTCCTTGCCCGCCTCGTGCGCCGACTGGATCACCACGACCCGCGACTCGGCGAACAGCGAGGGGCTGAGGTGGCCGACCAGCTCGCCGGGGGTGACCTCGGACGGCCGGAGCCTGCGCACGTCCGTGTCCGGGTCCACCGCGCGCGAGCCCCGGAGGATCTCGGCCACCGCGCGTTCGACCAGCAGCTCCTCCTCGCCCACGACGAGCTGCAGCGGGGCAGGCGGCTTCGTGGCGGGCACGGACGGGCCTCCTCCGAGGGGCGGACGGGTCGCCGCGCGGGTCGCCGCGCGTGCACCGCCATCGTCGCGCACGGCACCGACACTCCGCGACGGGCCTCCCGAGCTGGGGTGAGCCGGCTCCCAGATGACGGAATCGGCTGGATTGACCCCCGGACGGTGCCGTAACGTGAACGTCATCCGGATCTTTCGGCCGTCCGCCTCCCATGGGGCTGGGCACAACTGAACATGGCTCATCCAGAGGGGCAGAGGGAACGGCCCGTAGAAGCCCCGGCAACCGGCGTCGAACGACGATCCGCGCGTCACACCTCGACGGTGGACGCACGTCGACGAACCAGGTGCCAATTCCGGCCCGCGTGCGCGGGACAGATGAGGAGATCTGATGACTCTCACCGCAGACAGCCCTGCCGGCACCTCGTACGACCTGGGCTCCGCCCGCGCCCTCGCCTGTCGCGAGTGCGGCCACGAGGCCCCGCTGGCCGCGGAGTTCGCGTGTTCCCAGTGTTTCGGCCCACTGGAGATCGCCTACGACTTCCCCGAGGTCACCCGCGCCTCGATCGAGGCGGGCCCGAAGTCGATCTGGCGCTACCGGGACCTGCTGCCCGTCCCCTCGAACGTCGAGTCCTTCCCCAACACCGAGCCCGGCCTGACCCGCCTGATCGAGGCCGACCGGCTCGCCGCCGAGCTGGGCGTGCGCAAGCTGTGGATCAAGGACGACACGGGCAACCCCACGCACTCCTTCAAGGACCGCGTGGTCGCCGTGGCCCTCGCCGCGGCCCGTGAGCTGGGCTTCTCCGTGCTCTGCTGCCCCTCCACCGGCAACCTGGCCAACGCCGTGGCCGCCGCGGCCGCCCGGGCGGGCTGGGACTCCGTCGTGCTCATCCCCTCCAACCTGGAGCAGGCGAAGATCACCACGACGGCCGTGTACGGCGGCACGCTGCTCGCCGTCGACGGCAACTACGACGACGTCAACCGGCTCGCCACCGAGCTCGCCGCGGAGCACGAGGACTGGGCGTTCGTGAACGTCAACGTGCGCCCGTACTACGCGGAGGGCTCCAAGACCCTGGGCTACGAGGTCGCCGAGCAGCTGGGCTGGCGGCTCCCCGACCAGATCGTCATCCCGGTCGCCTCGGGTTCGCAGCTGACCAAGGTGGACAAGGGCTTCGGCGAGTTCGTGAAGCTCGGCCTGGTCGAGGACAAGCCCTACAAGATCTTCGGCGCGCAGGCGGCCGGGTGCTCCCCCGTCGCGACCGCGTTCGAGGAGGGCCACGACTTCATCCAGCCCGTCAAGCCGGACACCATCGCCCGCTCGCTCGCGATCGGCAACCCCGCCGACGGGCCGTACGTGCTGGACTCGGTGCGCCGCACCGGCGGGGCCGTGGGCCACGTGACGGACGACGAGGTGCGCGCCGGCATCCGGCTGCTCGCCCGCACCGAGGGTGTGTTCGCCGAGACCGCGGGCGGCGTCACGGTCGCGACCGCGCAGAAGCTCATCGAGGCCGGTCTGATCGACCGGGAGGCCGAGACCGTCCTGCTGATCACGGGAGACGGTCTCAAGACCCTCGACGCCGTGTCCGGCGAGGTCGGCCCCACCGCCACCGTGCCCTCGACCAGCAAGGCCGTGCGCGAGGCCCTCGAGAACCGCTGAGCACCGACCTCCACAGCGGGCCCGGGG
>NZ_JACBXB010000852.1 GCF_013870575.1 Pseudonocardia pini | reverse complement strand
TCCTCGTCCTGATCATCGGGCTGATGTCCGCGGCCCTCACCGACACCGTGAGCGGCACGCTCGCCGAGAAGGCTCCCGTGGTGCGGGCGAAGGCCGCCGAGCTCGGCTCCGTCGCCGCGGACAAGGCCTCGACCTGGAGCTCGGTCGCCTCGGAGCGGGCCGCCGAGCTGAGCTCCGTGGCGTCGGACCAGGCGTCGGTGTGGGGTGGCGAGCTCTCGAAGCGCGCCGCGAAGGCCGCGGAGAAGGCGGAGAAGCGCGGCGCGGCCCTCCAGAAGGAGGTCGACAAGCGCAGCGCGGCCTGGCAGAAGGAGCTCGACCGGCGCGGCAAGGCCTGGGAGAAGCTGGCCGACAAGAAGGGCGACGAGTGGGCGAAGAACGCCACGCAGAAGCGCGCCGCCTTCGAGAAGGCCGCCGACAAGAAGCGCGCCGAGTGGGAGAAGAGCGCCCGCAAGGCCGCGAAGAAGGCCCGCAAGCAGGCCCCCGGCTACGTCGAGCAGCTGTCCGTGCTGGCCGCGCAGGCCTCGGACCAGGCCGCCAAGTTCGGCGGTGACGTCGCCGGGCGTGCCTCGGTCGCCGCCGACGCCGGATCCAAGGCCGTCGACGGCATCGTCCGGGACGCGCGCAAGCGCGCCGCCAAGGCCATCGCCGTCTGACCGTTCCTCCCTCGGCCCGCCGTTCCCGTGCCCGGGCGGCGGGCCGAGTCGTGTGCCGAGATGAACCTCAGGGTCGTTCGGACCCTGCTCCGACGACCCTGAGGTTCATCTCGGCGTCCACGTGAGAAGCCCGATGCTGCGGACGCCCCGCGGCAGTCCGTACGGTGGCCCGATGGCCGGAGCCACCGAGGAGGACTGGACGGACTGGGTCGCCACACAGGCGCCGCGGTCCGCGGACCCGCGCGACACCTACTGGTTCGTGGGCGGCCCCCTCGACGGTCGGGTCCGCACCCGCCCCGCCGAGTCCGTCGCCCCGGCGGTCGTGAAGCACGTCCACCTGCACGAGGGCCCCAAGATCGTGCACCTCTACGACCTGCACGAGGTCGCGGGCCACGGCGGGGAGTACCGCCTCCGCGAGTGAGGAGGGCGGTACTCCCCGCCCGGCGACCAGGCCCCGCGGCAGGGTCACTCGTTGCGCGCCGACGACGTCTTCGCGGGCGGGGTCTTCGCGGGCGGGATCGCCGGGCTGCGGGAGGTCGTCAGCTCGTCGGGGTCAGGGTCAGGAGGAACTCGACCTGGCCGGTCGGGTCCACCTTCACGAAGTCCCCGATGCTCGGCGGCTCGATCCCGAAGTCGGTGAACGTCAACGGGATCGAGCCCGAGACGTCGATGTCCGCGCCGTCTCGCACCGCGGTGAGCGGGAAGGTGACCTCGCGGGTCTGGTCCTTCACGGTGAGCGTGCCGGTGGCGTTCGCGGTGGCCGTGGCGCCGGTGGCGAAGTCCGGTCCCAGGTCCACCGGCCGGGTCAGGGTGAACACCGCCGTGGGGTAGCGGGCGGTGTCCATGATGTTCCCGCTGAACTGGTTGTCCCGGCGGCCCTCGTCGCTCGTGACCGTGCGCAGCTGCACCGTGATCTCGCCCGCGCTGACCTGGGTGCCGTCCAGCCGGGCTGATCCGGAGACGTCGGGCGTGCGGCCGACGGCGTCGACCCGTTGCCCGCCGAGCAGCTCGCCGACCCGGTAGCCGGCCTCTGATCCCGCGCCGACGGTGTACGCGGTCGCCAGCTCACCCGTCGGGGCGGCGGCCTGTCCGGTGCCCACGGACAGCGGCGCCGCCGCCTCCGGGGCGATCCACCGCGTGTAGACGAAGGGGCCGCCGATCGCCAGCAGGGCGATCACCACCACCGCCCCGGCGAGATAGGCCTTCCAGTGGGCTCGCAGCTTCATGGACTCCTCATTCGTTGATTGTTCAACGAGCGAGGCTACCGGTGGAGTGGGCGAAACGGGCGAATCCTCAGGTCCCTCACAGGGTCCCGCTCGGCGCGCGCGGCGGCCGTTGGACTCGCGCGGACGGTCGTTGGGCGCGGAATCGGCAGGTCGGAGACTATATCGAGATAGCGTCGCGGGCATGTCGCCGCGGATGACCTCTGCTACCGAGGCCGTCGTCGGCGCGCTCCTCTCGGCCGACGGCGAGCTGTTCGGCATGGAGCTCGTCCGCGCGTGCGGGCTGGGGGCGGGGACCGTCTACCCGATCCTGCGGCGCCT
>NZ_JACBXB010000851.1 GCF_013870575.1 Pseudonocardia pini | reverse complement strand
CCGAGGCCGAGGGTGCGGCGGGTCACGAGCGGCTCCCCGCGAGCCTGCCGCCGAGCCGCGGCGCGATCTCGGTGGCGAGCACCTCCAGCCCGCGCAGCGCCTCGTCGAGGGAGGTGCTCTCACCCTGCTCGCCGCGCTCAGCCAGGTGACCGAGCGGATCGGGCTGGTCGCCACCGCCGCCACGACCCACCACGAGCCCTTCCACCTGGCGCGCAAGCTCGCCTCGCTGGACCACCTCTCCGCCGGGCGCGCGGGCTGGAACGTCGTGACCTCCCCGGTGCCGCTGGAGGCCGCCCACCTCGGCCGGGAGGGCCACCTCGAGGACGGCGCCCGGTACGCCCGCGCCGCCGAGTCCGTGGACGTCGTGCGGTCGCTGTGGGACAGCCTCGCCGACGGCGCGGTGCTGCGGGACAAGGCCACGGGCCGCTACTACGACCCGGCCGGGCTGCGGCTCACCGCGCACTCCGGCGAGCACTTCGAGGTCCGCGGGCCGCTGAACATCTCCCGCCCCCCGCAGGGGCATCCGGTGCTGGTCCACGCCGACCCGAGCGAGGCGGGTCGGGACTTCGCCGCCCGCTACGCCGACGTCGTCGTCACCGAGCAGCCGGACGCGGCGGCGGGCAAGTCCTTCGTCGACGACCTGCACGGCCGGGTCCGCGCCCACGGCCGCGATCCCGGACGCGTCCGCGTCTGGACGTCGGTGCACGCAGGAGCGCCCGCGGGGCTCGCCGACCGGTTCGAGGAGTGGTTCCACGCGGGGGCCGCGGACGGGTTCCTCGTGTCGTTCCCCGCGCATCCGGGTGCGGTGGCGGCGTTCGTCGAGCACGTGGTGTCGGAGCTGCGTCGCCGCGGCATGGTCCGCGCCGACGGCGACGCCCCCGCGACCCTGCGCGACCACCTCGGACTGGAGCGGCCGTGATCGCACTCAACGCGTTCCTCAAACCACCGGGGGAGTACCTGGCGGCGTGGCGGCATCCCGACGGACCGGCGGACGGAGGGGTGAACATCGCACACGTCCGCGCCCTGGTCGAACGGGCCGAGCGGGCGCGGTTCGACGCGGTGTTCCTCGCCGATCTCGTCGGGGTGCCGCTCGCCGACGCGGACGTGCTCAGCCGGGTCTCGGTCGTGAACGACTCCTTCGAGCCGACCACCCTGCTTGCCGCGCTGTCCGCCGTGACCAGCCACATCGGACTGATCGCCACCGCGTCCACCACCTACAACGAGCCGTACCACCTGGCCCGCACCTTCGCCTCGCTCGACCACCTCTCGGGCGGGCGGGCCGGCTGGAACCTGGTGACCTCGCTGAACGACGGCGAGGCGCGCAACTTCGGGCTCGACGCCCACGTCCCGCACGCGGAGCGCTATGCCCGCGCGGAGGAGTTCGTGGACGTCGTGCGCGGGCTGTGGGCCGGCGTCGACGACGGGGCCCTCACCCGCCACCAGGGCCATCCGGTGATCGTGCAGGCCGGAGCGTCCGAGGCGGGCAAGGCGCTCGCCTCCCGGGTCGCCGACGTGATCTTCACCCACCACGGCGAGGTCGCCGCGGCACAGGGGTTCCGTGCCGAGATCCGCGAACGCGCGCGGGCGCACGGACGGGACCCCGACCACGTCAAGGTCCTCCCGGCGCTGTCCACGATCACCGGCCGCACCCGCGCGGAGGCCGAGGACAAGGCCGCCCGGATGCGGGAGCTCCTGCACCCGCGGGTGGCCCTGGAGGACCTGGGCTACTGGCTGGGCGGGGTCGACCTCACGCCCTACCCGCTCGACGGGCCGCTGCCGGACCTGCCGCTGTCCAACCAGAGCCGCAGCACCCAGGCACGCGTCCTCGACCGCGCCCGGGCCGAGGGGCTCACCATCCGACAGCTCGCCCGACAGGTCGCGGACGACGACCGGACGCTCGTCGGCACCGGTACGGAGATCGCCGACCACATCGAGGAGTTCGTGCGCGCGGGTGCCGCCGACGGGTTCAACGTGATCTTCCCCTACCTGCCCGGCACGCTGGAGGACTTCGCCGACCTCGTCGTCCCCGAGCTGCAGCGACGGGGGCTGCACCGCACCGAGTACACCGGTCGTACCCTGCGCGAGCACCTCGGGCTGCCGCGCCCGCGCAGCGGGTACGCGACCGCACGGGAGACGCCATGACGCAGGCTGCGGGACCCCGCAACGCGCTGACGGACGTCCCCGGCATCCGGGTCGGGCA
>NZ_JACBXB010000850.1 GCF_013870575.1 Pseudonocardia pini | reverse complement strand
GGTGGCCAGGAGCTCGCGGAACAGCGCGCAGCGGCCCCGCAGCTCGTCCTCGGTCCCGACGTCCACGAGCCGGCCCGCGTCGAGCACCGCGATCCGGTCCGCGAGGGCGATCGTGGACCGCCGGTGCGCGACGAGCACCGTGGTCCGCCCGGTCATCAGCTCGCGGAGCGCGTCGTGGATCGCGGCCTCGGTGGCGGTGTCCACGGCGGAGGTCGCGTCGTCGAGCACCAGCACCCGCGGGTCGGTGAGCATGGCCCTGGCCAGCGCGATCCGCTGCCGCTGCCCACCGGAGAGGGTGAGCCCGCGCTCGCCGACCTCGGTGTCGTAGCCCTCGGGCAGCGCGTCGACGAACGCGGCGACCTGCGCGGCCTCGGCGGCCGCGCGGATCTCCTCGTCGGTGGCCTCGGGGCGGCCGTAGGCGATGTTGGCGCGGATGGTGTCCGAGAAGAGGAACGCCTCCTCGAACACCACACCCAGCTCGGAGCGCAGGTCGTGCAGCCGCAGCTCGCGCACGTCCACGCCGCCGATCCTCACGGTCCCGTCCCACGGGTCGTAGAAGCGCGGGAGCAGCTGGGCCACGGTGGACTTGCCGGAGCCCGCGGTGCCGACGATCGCGAGGGTCTCCCCCGGCGCGACCTGCAGCGACACCCCGTCGAGCACCGCCTGCCCCGGCTGGTAGCCGAAGCGCACCGCGTCCAGCTCGACCGCCACCGGGCCCTCCGGGAGCCCGCGCGGGGCGGGCGGGTCCTGGACGTCCGGCTCCGCGTCGACCAGGTCGTACACCCGCTCGACGCCGGCCCGCGCGAGCTGTGCGGACACGACCAGCGAGCCCACGAGCCGGGCGGGCCCGACGAGCTGTGCCACGTACGTGGTGAACGCCAGGAACGTGCCGAGCGAGATGGACCCCTGCAGGGCCATCCACCCGCCGACGCCGATCACCGCGACCTGCCCGAGCGTGGGCAGGGCGAGCAGCACCGGGTTGAGCCGCGCGGTCATCCGGGCGGCGCGCATCCGCTCGCCGAACAGCCGCCGGGCCAGGCCCTCCAGCGTGCCGACCTCGCGGGCCTCCTGCCCGAAGCCCTTCACCACGCGGACACCGGTGACGGTCTCCTCCACCTGCTGCGCCACGTCCGCCGCGCGCTGCTGCGCCGACCAGGTCGCGGGGAACAGCGAGCGCCGGGTGCGACTGGTGACGTACGCGGCGAGCGGCAGCATGACCAGCGAGACCACGGTGAGCAGCGGGGAGAGCCACAGCATCGCGGTGACCGAGGCGATGACCAGCGCGATCGTGCCCGCGGTGAGCGGGACCATGGACAGCAGCGACTGGACGAGCTGCAGGTCGGTGATCGCGCGCGAGGCCACCTGGCCGGTGCGCAGGGCGTCCTGCCTGCGGCCGTCGAGCCGCTGGACGGCGGCGAAGACCTGGCGGCGGAGGTCGTGCTGGACGTCGAGCGCCATCCGGCCCGCGAGGTACCGGCGCAGGAACGACGCCCCGAACCGGATCACGGCGAGGCCGAGGAAGGCCAGCACGATGGTGAGCAGCGTGTCCGTGACGCCCTGCACCGCGTCGTCCACCGCGGCGCGGGTGAGCAGCGGGCCCAGTGCGTCGAGGCTCACCCCGAGCACGGACGCCACGAGGGCACCGACGGTGACCCCGCGGTGCTTCAGGCACTCGCGGGTCAGCCTGCGGATCCAGGAGGACCTCGGGGTGGTGGTGGAACCAGTGGTGGTGGGGAGCGGGCCGGGCACCGATCCAACGTACGCCGCAGGTCCGACGTTCTCAGGTCACGTCCCGGCGCTGCCCGACCACCCAGGCCAGCGCGACCCCCGCCGCGGTCCACACCACGAGCACCAACAGCGCGCCCCAGCCCGGCGGCGGGCCCGCGACGCCGGCGAGGCTCTCGACGATCGACCTCGCGAACCGGCCGCCGAGGATCCGGGCGGGCACGTCGTAGAGCGCCACGTCCCCGGCGTTGGCGGGCAGGAACGAGGTGATCCGGGCGATCGCGCCGGGCGCGCGGTCGGAGTCGGCGCCCGCGCGCAGGACGAGCGAGACGAGGTTCTCGGCCGCCAGCACGTAGACGAGCAGCGCGACGATCGCTCCCGCCTGGTTGACCACCAGGGTGCCGAGCGCCACCCCGAGCACGGCCCAGAGCGCGCACACCACGACCCCGATCCCGACCACGGCCAGCAACCCCCCGGCC
>NZ_JACBXB010000849.1 GCF_013870575.1 Pseudonocardia pini | reverse complement strand
GCGCGCGGTGTCGGGGATCTCCGCGAGCCTGCCGCGGCCCGCGATCGAGCGCGCCACGAGCCCGTCGACCAGCTCGACCGTGGTCGCGAGCAGCATCGGCTCGGGGAAGGGCTCCTCGATCTGGACGAGCCCGGTGGGGTCCTCGCTCCACGCCGCGGTGACGCCGCGCGGGCGGTCCGGCTTCACGCTGCGGGCCACGACCCGGACGCCGTTCGCGAGCAGGGCCGACGCCAGGGTGTCGCCGGGGTGCCCGGTGTAGGGGACTCCGTCGAAGGTGAAGGCCAGGGTGCGGGAGCGGTCGATCCGCCCGTACCCGTCGACGCGGCTCACGAGGAGAACCGGTAGGTCGCGGTGTCGCGGACGGCGGTGAACCAGCGGCGACAGCCCGCGCTGTGGCTCCACCGCTCCTCGAAGCGGCCCTTGGGATTCGCCCGGACGAACACGAAACGCCCCCACTCCTCGTCGGACAGGGCGGCGGGCTCGGCGGGGTACGCGACCCCGGCCTGGCCGCCGTAGTGGAACTCGACCTCCTCGCGCGGTCCGCACCAGGGGCACCTGATCATCTGCATCGCAAGGCTCCTAGTGCGCGACGGCGGCGGCGCCGTGCTCGTCGACGAGCGCGCCGGTGGTGAACCGGTCGAGGCTGAACGGGGCGACGAACTCGTGCGGGCGGCCGTGCGCGACGGTGTCCGCCAGGCACCATCCGATGCCGGGGGTGGCCTTGAACCCGCCCGTGCCCCACCCGCAGTTGAGGTAGACGTTCTCGAAGGGGGTGTGTCCGACGATCGGCGACGCGTCCGGCGTGACGTCCACGATCCCGCCCCACGTCCGCAGCAGGTGGGCCCGGGCGAACACCGGGAACAGCTCCACCGCCGCCGCCATCTGTCGCTCGATGATGTGGAAGGCGCCGCGCTGGCCGTACCCGTTGTAGGAGTCGACCCCGGCGCCCATCACCAGCTCTCCCTTGTGGGCCTGGGACACGTAGACGTGCACGGCGTTGGACATGACGATCGTGGGGTGCACGGGCTCCAGCAGCTCGGACACCAAGGCCTGCAACGGGTGCGACTGCAGCGGCGCGGGCACGCCCAGCATGTCCAGCAGCACGCTCGTGTGCCCGGCGGCGCAGAGTGCGACCGTGCCGCAGGCGATGTCGCCGCGGGTGGTCCGCACGCCCGTCACGCGGTCGCCGTCGGTGGTGAAGCCGGTGACCTCGCAGTCCTGGACGAGGTCGATCCCGGCCTCGTCGGCGCGCCGGGCGAAGCCCCAGGCCACGTAGTCGTGCTTCGCGATGCCCGCGCGCGGCTGGTAGGTCGCGCCGTGCACGGGATACCGGATGTCGGCGGAGACGTTGACGATCGGGCAGATCTTCGCGACCTCGTCCGGGCCGATCCACTCGGCGTCGATCCCGTTGAGCCGGTTGGCCTCCACCCGCCGGACGGAGTCCCGGACGTCCTGCTCCGTGTGGGCGAGGTTGAGCACGCCGCGCTGGCTGAACAGGATCGGGTAGCCGAGGTCCTCCTCGAGCCCCTCCCAGAGCTTGAGCGCGTGCTCGTAGATCGCCGCGGACTCGTCCCAGAGGTAGTTCGAGCGGATCAGGGTGGTGTTGCGGGCCATGTTGCCGCCCGCCAGCCACCCCTTCTCCAGGACCGCGACGTTCGTGATCCCGTGGTTCTTCGCCAGGTAGTGCGCCGTCGCCAGGCCGTGTCCGCCACCGCCGACGACCACGACGTCGTACGAGCGCTTCGGTTCCGGTGTGCGCCAGAGGAAGTCGGGATGCTCGGGCAGGTGCTCCACGTCAGGTCTCCGGACTGCTGAGGGACGAGTTCGCGTAGACTGGTATATCAGTCGCCGTGTACGCTAACCGGGTCGTCGACGAGGGTCAAGGGAGGACAGCGGTGGGCATCGCGTCGATCGCCGAGCCGGGGTCGCTGGCCGACCGGGCGTACGCCGCGATCCGGGACCGGCTCGTCATGCTCGAGATCCGGCCGGGGGACCCGCTCAACGACGACCGGCTGGCCGCCGAGCTCGGCACCGGCCGGACCCCGGTGCGCGAGGCGCTGAAGCGACTCGAGGGCGACCGGCTCGTGGTCGCCTACCCGCGCAGGGGCACGTTCGCGACCGCCGTCGACATCACCGACCTCTCGCACCTGTCCGAGGTGCGCCTCGCGCTCGAGCCGCTGGCCGCGCGCAGCGCCGCCCGGGACGCGCGATCC
>NZ_JACBXB010000084.1 GCF_013870575.1 Pseudonocardia pini | reverse complement strand
CCCGACCCGAACGAGCCCGCCCGTGCGGTCGCGATCGGGTTCGCCTCCGCGACCAGGTGCTCGAAGCGCCGGTTGGCGACCTTGGCGATCTCGATCAGCGCCGCGGCGTGTTCCTGCGCCGGCGAGTTGCCCAGCCGCCGCTGCCCCTCCGCGAGGATCGCGGCCCGCTCGGGATGGTCGCGCACGCAGACGATCAGCGGGATGCCGAACCGCTCCCGGTAGGCCGCGGCGAGCGCGGCGAAGGAGTCCCGGTCGTCGTCCGCGAGCCGGGTCAGGCCCGCCGAGGACTGGTCGGCCTCCGAGTCGTCGTCCAGCAGGTCGCCGCCGAGGTCCGGGTAGGCCGCCATCAGCGCGCGCTGCTCCTCCCGGGGCGCGGCGAACAACGCCTCCTGGAACGCGGTGCGCAGGGCGCCGGTGTCCGCGAACGGCTTGCGGTCGTACGCCCGCCCGACGATGTCGGTCGGCCCCTGGAACAGCCGCCCGAACGCCGCCGTGAACTCCTCCCGGGTCATCCGGTTGACCGCGTTGAGCCGCAGTGTCGGCGTCCCGGGCGCACCGGAGATCGCGGGGCCGCGGCCGACGTGGTGGAACACGACGTTGAGCACGATCGCGGTGATGCTGCCGAGCGTGATCCCCGAGCCGAAGACGATCTGCGCCCAGCCCGGCAGCGCCTTCGCGACGTCCGGCTGCGCGGTCACGAACATCGCCAGCCCGAGGCTCGTCCCGACGATCACGACGTTGCGGTGGTCGTGGAAGTCCACCCGGGCCAGCGTCTGGATCCCGACGACGGCGACGGTCGCGAACATCGCCAGCGCGGCCCCGCCGAGCACGGGGTGCGGGATGCTCGCGACGACGGCGCCCGCCTTCGGGATCATCCCGATGAGGATCATGAACACGCCCGCGGCGGCGACCACATAGCGACTCTTCACCCTGGTCAGCCGCACGAGGCCGACGTTCTCGGCGAAGCACGTGTACGGGAACGAGTTCAGGACGCCGCCGATGGTCGTGGCGAGCCCGTCGGCCCGCAGCGCCCGCGCGACGTCCTCCTTGCCGACCCGCTTGTCCACGATCTCGCCGGTCGCGAACACGTCCCCGGTCGTCTCGACCGCGGTGATCAGCATGACGACGATCATCGAGACGATCGCGGCGCCCGCGAACTTGGGCCAGCCGAAGTGGAACGGGGTGGTCACGCCGAACCAGGAGGACTCCCCCACCGACGCGAACGAGACGTCGCCGAGGATCCAGGCCACCGCGGTGCCCAGGACCAGCCCGATCAGCACCGCGACGGTGGCGGCGAATCCGCGGAACACCCGCTGGATCAGCACGATGACGGCGAGGGTACCGAGCGCGTAGGCGAGGTACCGCCCGTTCGTCGGGTCCGGGTTGGAGCCGCCGCCGACGGCGTCGAGCGCGGCGACGGGCAGCAGCGCCAGACCGATGATCGTGATCACCGTGCCCGTGACGACCGGCGGGAAGAAGCGGATCAGCTTGCTGAACCACGGGGCGATCAGGAAGGTGAACAACCCGGCGACTATCACCGCGCCGTAGATCACCAGCAGCCCGTCGGTGCCGCCGCCCGCGGCCATCCCGATCGCGATCATGGGGCTGACCGCGGTGAACGTGACGCCCTGCAGCAGCGGCAGCCGCACACCCACCTTCCAGAACCCCACCGACTGGATGATCGACGCGATGCCGCAGGTGAAGAGGTCGGCGTTGATCAGGTGGATGAGCTCTCGCTCCGACAGGCCGATCGCGCCCGCCAGCAGGATCGGGACGATGACCGCGCCCGCGTAGAAGGCGAGGACGTGCTGGACGCCGTAGACGGCGAGCTTGCCCGCGGGCAGCACCTCGTCGACGGGATGGGGTCGACGGCGGGTCGCCGGTTTCCGGGAGAGAGCGCGCACGGGCACCTCGCTGGGGTCGGGTCGGAGGGTGAGCTGCCTCATACGGTGACCCGGCCGTCCCGCCCCGGGCAGGGGCGGCACGCACGAACGGAGCCGGACGGACCGACCCCGGGTTTGTGTGATCCCACAGGGTCTCGTCAGAACCGCCTGCGGGTCGCGCCACCCGGCTCCACGGTGGCCGGCGCCGTCGCGGAGTCGGCGACGACCCGGTAGACGGACCACGGCGGTGACCCGCTCGGCCCTGCCCTGCACGACGACGTCGTACTCCGCGGTGGCCAGGCTCAGCGCACACCGCGGGTCCCGCGCGATGTTGCGTCCCTCGCGGGTGCCCTCGCCCGTCGGGAACCAGGAGGCCCCGTCCGCCAGAGCGCCCCGACCGCGGTGACGTGCGGACTGCCGTCGGTGTCGAGCGTGGTCAGCCGGCAGGTGTGCCGGTCAGGGCCCCCGGTGCCGGGGGCCTGTGTGCAGCCCGCGTCGAGCCTCTCGGTGAGTGTCAGCCGTGCTGCGGTGAGTACTGCACGAGCCCCATCGCGAACTGCACGTATCTCCCGGCCACGTCGTCCGGAGAGAGGGGACCTGCGGGGTTGTACCACTCGGCGATCGCCTTGCACATGGTCACCACCGCCCGCGAGGCCTCCCTCGGCGTCCGCGTGCCGAACCGCCCGCTCGCGGCCCCGGCCGCGACCTCGGCGTCGACGAGCCGCTGTTGCGCGGTGCGCCGCGTCGTCATGCCGGCGCGGGCGGACGGGTCGAGGCTCCGCATCTCGCTCGCGGCGAGGAAACCGACCTCACGGCGATGGGTGTGGAAGAGCGCCATCGTCTCGACCAGCAGGCAGAACCGCTCGACGGGATCCGCGCCCGCCGCGACCGCGGCCTGGCACCGCCACAGCAGGTCGTCCATGCCGAGGTCGAGGATCCGCTGCAGCATGACCTGCTTGCTGGCGTGGTAGTGGTAGATCCCCGACACCGACAGGCCCGACTCCGCGGCGAGGTCCCGGACAGACGAACCGTGGTACCCGGTGCGCAGGAACACCACCATGGCCGCGTCGAGCACGGGATCGAGCCGGAGCGGCTCGTAGTGCCGCCAGTCCCCCGCCCCGACCTCGGGGGACTGCACCGGCGGGGGCACGTCCTCCGGGTCCAGGATGCGCTCGATCGACGTGCCCAGCGCCTCCGCGATCCGGCCCAGCCGCACAACGCTGATCCGGGTCTTGCCGGTCTCCAGCTCACTCATGGACGCGGCGCTGATGCCGAGCGAGCGGGCGAGGGCCCGCAGGCTCAGCCCCGTCGCCTCCCGCGCGGTCCGCACCCGACGCCCGACGTCCACGTTCTCGACGGCGGGGTGCATGGTCGTCACGGTAGCGGAGCACGAACGGGGCCGACCCACGGCGACCACCGAGCTCAGCTCGCCGCGACCTCGCTCCGGTACTTCTCGTTCATGTGCGCGATCGCGTCGGCGTGCTTGACGAAGTGCGCGTCGCGGGTGTCCACGGCGCGTTGCTTGGCGGAGAGGGTGGCGTCGGCGAAGGTCGTCGCCCCGCCCTGGAAGCGCGGGAAGACCCGCTGGGCGAGCAGTTCGTAGGACCTCACCGTGGCCGCGGGATTCGCCCAGTCGTGGGCCTGGAGCAGCATGGCGCCGAAGCCGCCCGACTGCTTCCACAGACGCTCGACCTGCGCGGCCGCGTCGTCCGGGGTACCGATCACGCCGAACCCGGCCTCGTTGATGAAGTCGACCATCTCCTTGACGTCGCCGCCCTCGACCACCATCTGCGGGAACGCCGCCACCTTCTGGAAGTAGCGGAACCACTCCTCGATCCCGTACTCGACGTCCTTGATCGCCTGCTCGCGGGTCTCCGCGATGTGCATCGCGCCGACGAGCCGCCAGTCGGAGCGCGACGGAGTGGGCCTGCCGTAGTGCGCCGCCCGCTCCTCGACCACGTTCCAGTGGTGGGCCAGGGCGTCGAACCCGTCCTGGGTCAGGGTGGCGCCGATCGACATGAGACCCACGCCGTACTGCCCGGCGAGCCGCGGGCCCGTGGGCGACGCGACCGCGGCGACGGTGATGTCGAAGCAGGGCTGGGTGAACGGCCCGTACTGCAGGCGCGCGTCGACGAGGTTGTGCGTGAGGGTCTTCTCCGTGACCGTCTCCCCCGCCAGCAGCCGCAGGATGATGTCGAGGTTGGTCCCGAGGAGCTCGCGGGTGTCGGTCGGGGTCAGCCCGAGCATCGCCCCGTCGGTCGGTAGCGAACCGGGTCCGGCACCGAACATGACCCGGCCGCGGGTCAGGTGATCGAGCAGCACCATGCGCTCCGCCACCCACAGCGGGTTGTGGTATGGAACCGACGTCACCCCGGTCCCGAGCGTGATCCGCCGGGTCCGCTCCGCGGCGGCGGCGATGAAGATCTCCGGCGTACCGACGATCTCGCTGCCCGCGGAGTGGTGCTCGCCGATCCAGACCTCGTCGTAGTTGAGCGCGTCCAACCGCTCGACCAGCTCGAGGTCGCGCTGCAACGCCACCGTGGGGTGCTCGGCCACGGAGTGGAGCGGGGCGAGGAACGTGCCGAAACGCAGGGTGCTCATGTCTCTCCTGGAGATGAGGTGACGCCCGTCCCGTAGGGGCGTCCGACGTCGTGGGACCGGATCCGACACCAGCGATTAATGTTCGGATTTCACGAACAGCGCGCCAAAGACGTGCCGACGACCGGAACCTTGACAGGTAGAAACCCGTGATGCAAGTCTCCTCTCGAACAGAGCGGGCGAACGCTCGCACGGTCCGTCAACGACGACATCGCGGAGGCCGGAGTGACCCAGGAAGACACCACCACCCCCATCGAGACCGACGGAGTGATCGGCGGTCGCGATCACTTCACCGACTTCGACCTGGACTCCCCCGAGTACACCGAGCACTACGACGAGGTCCTCGACGCCTTGTTGGACAGGTGCCCGGTCGCGCGCAGCGAGGCGTTCGGCGGGTACTGGGTCGTGGCCCGCGCCGAGGACTTCAAGCGGTGCGCGGTCGACCACAAGACCTTCACCTCGACCCGGGGCTTCGAGCCGGCCCACGGCAACGAGGGCGACGGCGGGATGAAGCTCTACCCCCTCCAGATCGACCCGCCGTACCAGACCCGGTGGCGTCAGGCGCTCGGTCCGTACTTCGGGGTCAAGGCCGTGGCGCCCCTCGAGGCCGGGATCCGGGAGCACGCCGACTACCTGATCGACTCGTTCATCGAGCGCGGCTCGTGCGACTTCGTCGCGGAGTTCGCCGCGCAGCTCCCCGCCCGGGTGTTCTTCGGCTCCTTCCTGCACGTCCCGTTCGACCGGATCGGCCCGATCCAGAAGGCCACCGACGACGCCATCCGCGGACCGGGCGAGGGTCGCGGCGCGGCCTGGGGCATCGTCGGCGAGTTCCTCACCGGGTACCTGCAGGAGCGCGCCGAGCAGCCCCCGAAGGGCGACTTCGTGGACGTGGTGCTGGCGGGGGTCGAGACGGACGAGGGTGAGCCCGCCCCTTACGAGCACAAGCTGTTCACGATGATCGACTTCCTGGCCGGCGGCATCGGCACGACGTCGCACACCCTGGCCTCGATGGCGCACCACCTGACGACCCGGCCCGACCACGTCGAGCGGCTCGTCGCCGAGCCGGAGCTGCGGGACAACGCCGTCGAGGAGATCATCCGGATCTTCGCCCCGGTGACCGCCCTGGGCCGGACCGCCACCGTGGACACCGAGATCGCGGGCCAGAAGATCGCGGCGGGCGACCTGGTGATGCTGTCCGAGGCGGCCGCCTGCCGCGACCCCCGGGTCGTGGACAACCCGTCGGAGGTCGAGCTCGACCGCCGCGTGCCCGTCAACCTGGCCTTCTCCTACGGCCCGCACCGCTGCATCGGCGCGCACGTGGCGCGACTGGTCATGCGGACCGCGCTCGACGAGGTGCTGCGCCGCATGCCGGACCTCAAGGTCGCCCCGGGCGAGGCCCCGATGTTCAGCAACAGCGGTGTGGCGCGCAACATGGACACGCTGCCGCTGGTCTTCACCCCCGGCGCCCGCGAGGTCGTCGCCGCGGAGTCGCCGTGAGGTACGTCGTGGATCCCGCGCTGTGCTGCGCCCACGGTCGCTGCGTCGAGCTCGCGCCGACGGTCTACGACCTGGACGACGACGGGTTCAACAGCGAGGCGGGCAACGCGGTCGAGGTGCCTGCCGGGCAGGAGGACGCCGCCACCCGCGGTGCGCAGTCCTGCCCGGACGGCGCGATCCAGATCCTGGTCTGAGAGGAGTCGAGTGACACCGAACGAGACGGCCCCCCTGCGCGGCGTCCGTGTGCTCGAGGTCGGAACCCATCGGGCGGGCGCCTTCGCCGGGGCGATCCTCGCCGACCTCGGCGCCGACGTCGTGAAGGTCGAGACCGGCGAGGAACCGGTGCTCGCCGCACGGCTGGCGTTCGACCGCATGGAAGAACAGGAACTCGCGCACCGACATCGCCTGGATCGCGCCGACCTCGGCGAGGTCGAACCCGGAGCAGAAGGCCTTCTCCCCCGCCCCGCGCAGGATCAGGGCGCGCGCCCCGCTGTCCCGCAGGGCCAGCGCGGCCTCGGTGTGCTCGTGGAACATCGTCTGGGTCTGCGAGTTGGCGCGCTCGGGGCGGTTCACGGTGAGCACCGCGATCCCGTCCTCCCGCAGCTCGACCTGCAGCGTCTCCAGCTCGACGAGCGACTTCGCGACCATCAGCGCCCCTCGAAGACGGGAGGGCGCTTCTCCTGGAAGGCGGTGAGGGCCTCGGTCATGTCGTCGGTGCGGGTGAGCAGCGCCTGCCCGCGGTTCTCCAGCTCCAGCGCCGCCGCGTACGACGAGGCCTCCATGTTGGCCTGCAGCGCCCGCTTGGACATCTGCACGCCACCGGGTGAGTTGCCGCAGATCTGCTCGGCCATCTCCAGGGCGGCCGCGAGCAGCTCGTCCTCGGCCACGACCCGGTTCACCAGGCCCGTCCGCTCAGCCTCCTCGGCACCCATCGTCCGGGCGCTGTAGAGGAACTCCGCGGCGGCCGCCGGGCCGATCAGCCGGGGCAGCAGCCAGGAGGTCCCCAGGTCGCCCGCCGACAGGCCGATCGTCACGAACGACGGCACGAACTTCGCCCGCGGCGAGGCCAGCCGGATGTCCGCGGCGAGCGCGAGGGCCAGGCCCCCGCCCGCCGCCGCCCCGTTGACCGCGGCGATGACGGGCACCCGCACGCCCCGGATCGCGCTGAGCGCCCGCGCGGCGCTCTCCTGCAGGTCGAGCATCCCCATCGCGCCCAGGGAGGGCAGCTGCTCGGCGGCGGCGAGGTCGTAGCCCGCGCAGAACGCCCGGCCCGCCCCGGTGAGGACCAGCACCCGCAGACCGGGCTCGCGGTCCAGCTGCCTGCCGGTCGCCTCCAGCTCCGCGAACATCTCCGCGGTCATGGAGTTGAGCCGGTCCGGTCGGTCCAGGGTCAGGACGACGACGCCGTCGCGCGGCCGGTCCAGCCGAAAGGTGGTGGGGGACATGAGATCTCCTGGCTCAGCGAACAGGGGTGGGGGCGGGGGCGAGTGCGGCCACGATCTCTCGGGTCGCCTGTTCCAGCCCCTCGGGCTCCAGACCCCACGGCGCCGCCGTGAGGTTGAGGTGGTCGAAGGGTTCGGCGTGCCGCGCGGCGAGCCGCGGCAGGTCCTCGGGACGGCAGGCGATCGCCATCGCGTCGACCATGTCGTCGGTGACGGCGGCGGCCATGGCCTCGCCGTCCCGGGCCTTCGCCGCCGCCCGGATGGTGGCCTGGGCCTCGGACCAGCCGTGCAGGGCGAACAACCGGTCGTAGACCCGGGCCGCGGCGTACTGCGCGATCGCGAAGGCGGCCCGCCGACGGGCGGCCTCGGTGTCCGCGTCCAGCGCACAGATCCTGGTGCCGGACACCGCGACCCGCACGTCCCGGCCCGCCTCGGCGGCACCGCGGTCGAGCTCGGGGCGCAGGACCTGCGCGACGTACTCCGCGGTCATCATCGGGTGGCCGACGAGCCCGTCGGCGACCCGGCCCGCGGCGCGGGCCATGCGCGGGTTGACCCCCGCGGTCCAGATCGGCAGCGGGTCCTGGATCGGCGGCGCGGTGGCGATGGTGGGGGCGATGGAGAGGGAGTAGAACCGGCCCTCGTGCTCGACCGGGCCCTCGTGCAGCCGCCAGAGCTTGCGGAGGACGGTGACCAGCTCCTCCATCCGGACGGCGGGGGCCGAGCCGTCGACCCCCATCCAGCTGCGCATCATCCCCGAGGTGCCGTTGCCGAGGCCGAGCACGACCCGGCCGCCGCTGAGCTCGTCGAGGTCCCGCGCCTCGGCGGCGAGGATCATCGGCGAGCGGCCCGCGCCGTAGGCGATGTTGGACCCGATCCGGATCCGCTCGGTGGCGCCCGCGAGGACGGCCATCGGCACGGTCGCCGAGCGGTTGTACAGCTCGCTGACCCAGACCGCCGAGAACCCGGCGGCCTCCGCCGCGCGGGCGACCTCGCCCGCCCGGCGGAAGCGGTCCGGTCCGTGGCCCGCGGTGAAGACGGTCAGGCCGTATCCGGTGTCCAGCATCGTGGTCCTCTCAGGCGAACTTCGGCGGTCGCTTCTCCAGGAAGGCGCTGATCCCCTCCTGCGCCTCGCCGGTCTCGAACAGCTCCTGGATCTGCTCCACCTCGTACCGCTTCCCGTCCGCGAAAGGAAGGTCGAACGCGGCGTCGACGGTCCGCAGCACGGCGGCGAGCGCGGGGCGGGAGAGCGTGGCCAGGCCTGCGGCCAGCTCGACGGCGGCGTCGCGCGCCCCGCCCGCCTCGACCAGCCGGTCGACGAGCCCGATCGCCTTCGCCTCGTCGGCAGACACCTGGCGCGCGGTGGCCATGATGTCGATGGCCCGACCGCGCCCGACCAGCCGCGGCAGCCGCTGGGTGCCCGCGGCGCCGGGGATCAGGCCGAGCCGGACCTCGGGCAGGCCGTACCTCGCGTCCGCGCCGGAGACCCGCATGGTGCACGCCATCGCGAGCTCGAGGCCGCCGCCGAGGGCCACCCCCTCGACCGCCGCGATGCTCACGAGGTCGGCCGCGGCCAGCCGCTCGACGGCGCCGCGCAGCCGGTCCCCGTAGGCGGTGAACGACTCCGCGTCGACGGTGCCCATGTGCTTGATGTCCGCGCCCGCGGCGAAGAACCCGGGGATCCCCGAGGTCAGTACGAGGACCCGGGTGTCGCGGCGCTCCGCCTCGTCCAGCACGGCGTTCAGGCCGTCGATGATCGGCGGGCCGAGCGCATTGGCGGGGCGGCGGTCGATGGTCGCGACGAGCACGCCGGTCCCGGCGTCCTCCCAGCTCACAGCGCTGGTCGCGGCGTCACTCATGGTCGATCCTCTCAGGCCCGGCGCGGGAACGCGCTGAAGTCGGGGGTGCGCTTGGCCTTGTACGCCTCGCGGCCCTCCTGCGCCTCCTCGGTGGCGTAGAAGAGCAGGTTCGTGTCGTGGGCGAGCTGCTGGATCCCGGCGAGGCCGTCCTCGGCGGCGTGGAAGCTCGCCTTGCTCAGCCGCAGCGCCATCGGCGACAGCCGCAGCATCCGCCGACACCACGCCACGGTCTCGGTCTCCAGCTCGGCCAGCGGCACCACGGTGTTGACCAGGCCCATCTCGAGGGCCTCGGCGGCGTCGTACTGCTCGCAGAGCAGCCAGAACTCCTTGGCGCGCTTCTGCCCGACCTGCTGGGCCAGCAGCCCGGCGCCGTACCCGCCGTCGAACGAGCCGACCTTCGGCCCGACCTGCCCGAACACCGCGTTGTCCGCCGCGATCGTCAGGTCGCACACCAGGTGCAGGACGTGCCCGCCGCCGATCGCGTAGCCGGCCACCATCGCGACGACGGGCTTGGGCAACCTGCGGATCTGCACGTGCAGGTCCGTGACGTGGAAGCGGCCGACCGCCTCGGCGCTCCCCGGCTCGGTGAGGTACCCCGTGTCGCCGCGGACGCGCTGGTCACCGCCGGAGCAGAACGCGTCCGGCCCCTCCCCCGTCAGCACGATCACGCCGATCGAGCCGTCCTCGCGGGCGCGGGTCAGCGCGTCGGAGACCTCCATCAGGGTCTGCGGGCGGAAGGCGTTGCGCACCTCCGGCCGGGCGATGGTGATCCTGGCGATGCCGTCGCCCGAGTGGTCGAGCCGGATGTCGGTGTAGCCCAGGGCCTTCCCGACGTCCGTCCACTCGACCGGCAGGCGCGGACCGGAGACCCTCACGACGGTCTGCTCCGCTCGTTCCGCCTCCGCATCAGGCCATCGTCAGGCCGCCGCTGACGGACAGGGTCTGGCCGGTGATGTAGCCCGCGGCGTCGGAGGCGAAGAAGGCGACGGCGGCGGCGACGTCCTCGGGCAGGGCCAGCCGCTTCATCGGCACGGCGCGGGTCATGCCGCCGATCACCTTGTCCGCCTCCTGGCCGGAGGCGTCGGCGAACTTGCGCAGGGCCGGGGTGTCGGTCGGGCCGGGGCACACCGTGTTGGCGGTGACGCCCTTGGTCGCGATCTCGCGGGCCAGGGTCTTGGTGAAGGCGATGGTGCCGCCCTTGGCGCCGGAGTACACCGCCTCCAGCGACGAGCCGACGCGGCCGGCGTCGGACCCGATGTTGACCACGCGACCGAAGCCGCGCTCGACCATGCCCGGCACGACGGCCTGGGTCACCCGCAGCATGCCCTTGAAGTTGATGTCGAGGATGCGCTCCCAGAAGTCCTCGGTGGTCTTCAGGAACGGCATGAAGTCGTCCCAGCCCGCGTTGTTCACGGCGATCTCGACCGGGCCGAGCTCCTCGGTCACGGTCTTGACGGCGGCCTGGACCGACGCCGTGTCGGTCACGTCGGCCTGCACGGCGACCGCGGTGCCGCCCGCGTCGACGATGGACTTCGCGGTCGCGGTGGCGACCTCCAGGTTCAGGTCGACCACGGCGACCTTGAAGCCGTGCGCGCCGAGGGTGGTGGCGATGCCCTGGCCGATGCCCTGGGCGCCGCCGGTGACGAACGCGGTGCGGTTGCTCATGAGTCCTCTTCTCGAACGATTCGCCGGGGGGATGGTCGGACGCGGGGTGGTCAGGCGTCCTGCAGGTGCCAGTCGATCGGCCCCGCGATCAACGAGTGGCTGGTCAGGGTGCGGCCCAGGACCCGTTGGGCGTCCCGGGCGGCCTCGATGATCCTCGGGAGGTCGAGGCCGGTGTCGACGTCCATCTCGTGGAACATGCTCACCAGGTCCTCGGTGGCGATGTTGCCGGTGGAGCCCTTCGGGACCGGGCAGCCGCCCAGCTCGCCGAAGCTGGACTCGAAGCTCGTGCAGCCCGCCTCGAGCGCCGCGTAGGCGTTGGCCAGGCCCTGCCCGCGGGTGTTGTGGAAGTGCGCGGTGACCTCGACGCCGGGCAGCCGCTCCAGCGCCGCGGCGAAGAACTCCCGCGCGTACGCCGGGTTGCACATCCCGGTGGTGTCGCCGAACCCGATCTCCGTGGCGCCGGCCTCGGCGAACCGCTCGGCCAGCCCCAGCACGCGGTCCAGCGGGACCTTGCCCTCGTAGGGGCAGCCGAAGGAGGTCGCGATCACCGCGGCGCAGTTCAGGCCCTCGGCCCCGATCCGCTTCGCCATGACGTCGTTGTCCGCCATGGTCTCCGCGACCGTGCGGTTGACGTTCTTCTTGTTGTGCGTCTCCGAGGCGCTCACGAAGATCGCCGCCTCGTGGAAGCGCTCCCGCACCTTCAGCGCGTTGTCGAGGCCCTTGCTGTTCGGGATCAGGACCATGAGCCGCACGCTGTCCGGCACGTCGATGCGGTTCAGCACCTCGACACCGTCGGACAGCTGCGGGATCACGTCCGGCCGCACGAAGCTCGCGACCTCGATCCGGTCGAACCCGGCCCGGGCCAGCGACTCGATCAGCCGGACCTTGTCGTCCGTCGGGATCCGCTCGGGCTCGTTCTGGAAGCCGTCACGCGGGCCGACCTCGCGGATGTGCACCCGCTTGCTCATGATTCCTCCACTGCTCGGGTGAGCGCGTCGCGGTGTTCGGGGGCGGCGACGGCGACCAGCCGTGCGCCGTACTCGTCGCGGGGGCAGCCGCGCAGCCAGGCGACGCCGTGCTCGGTGACGACG
>NZ_JACBXB010000848.1 GCF_013870575.1 Pseudonocardia pini | reverse complement strand
GCCTGACCCCGCGGGAGAACGAGGTGCTGGCCCTGCTGGCCTCGGGGGCGAGCAACGCCGGCATCGCCACCCAGCTGGTGGTCTCCGAGCGCACCGTCGACGCCCACCTCCGGTCGGTGTTCGGCAAGCTCGACCTGCGCCCGGACCCCGACGCGAACCGCCGCGTGCAGGCCGCCCGGATCTGGCTCGACCACCCCCGCTGAGCTGCGACGACACCGCATTAGGTGCTGAGGCCGATGCGGCGTCGTCCGCGGTTCGGCCAGCCTCGGCACCCATGAGCTCGTCCCTCGCCGCGCCCGTCGCCGACCGCACCCGTCCCGCACCCCTCGTCGCCCTGCTCGGGGTGGTGGTCCTCGCCCTCGTCGCCCGGATGGGGTTCGCCCTCTGGGAGCCGCCGTTCGATCCCGAGACCGGCCTGGGCTACGACGACCTCCGCGCGGTCGCCGACGCGTACTGGCCGGCCAACCTCTACGTCGGCGGCCCGGCCTACCTGCTGACCTTCCTCGGGACCGCGGTGTTCCTCGTGGTCCTCGGCCGCGGCAGACCGCTGGCCTGGGCGGCCGCGGTCGTGGTCGCGGCGGGCAGCATCGTGATCAGCCTCGTGATCGTGGCCGAGGCCCTGCCGTACGCCTACGCCGTCGACCCCGCCCTGTTCGACGAGCCCGCGGGCCGCGTCCTCGTCGACACCGTGAACGAGGCCTCCGCCCGGCTCGTGCCCGCGATCGTGGGCTCGCAGGTCGCCGTCGGCCTCGGCGTGGCCCTGGGCCTGGTCGCCACCCTGCTCGCCCGGTCCGCGCCGCGCTGGTTCCCGATCGTCGGGCTGGTCTACCTGGTGGCGTTCTTCGCCCTCCCCCTCGACGAGCTCGGCTCCGCGGCCGTGGTCGCAGGCGAGGTGGTCCAGACCCTGCTCCTGGCAGGCATCGCCGGGTTCGGGCTCCGCGCCGCGCATCGGTCGGCGCGCTGACCGCGCGGGAGGGGGTCGACCCGATCCGCGGGTCGACCCCCTCCCACCTCACGGACGTCGAGCTGCCAGAACGACCGTCCCCGGACGCCTCCCGCTAACGCAAGAGACTTGCAGCAGTGTACTGCCGGATCTACGTTGTTGCCAGATACTGGCATATATCTGGAGGACCGATGGCGGACTACACGCTCCCCGACCTGCCCTACGACTACAGCGCCCTGGCCCCGCACATCGCGCCGGAGATCATGGAGCTGCACCACTCGAAGCACCACGCCACCTACGTCGCCGCGCTCAACCAGACGATCGAGAAGCTCGCCGCCGCACGCGAGTCCGGGGACTTCGGCGCGATCGTCGGTCTCGAGAGGACCCTGGCGTTCAACCTGGGTGGCCACGTCAACCACTCGCTCTTCTGGAAGAACCTCTCCCCCGACGGCGGCGACAAGCCCTCCGGCGAGCTCGCCGCGGCGATCGACGACGGCTTCGGCTCGTTCGCCGCGTTCCAGGCCCACTTCACCGCGGCCGCCACGACCATCCAGGGCTCCGGCTGGGCCATCCTCGGCTGGGACGTCCTGGGGTCCCGCCTGCTCGTCCACCAGCTCTACGACCAGCAGGCCCAGCTCCCCGCGGGCCAGCTCCCGGTCGTGCTGCTCGACATGTGGGAGCACGCCTTCTACCTGCAGTACCGCAACGTGAGGCCGGACTACGTCAAGGCCTGGTGGAACGTCGTGAGCTGGGCGGACGCCGAGGCCCGCTTCGCTGCGGCCCGTTCCGGGTCGCTGACGGTCTGAGCCGGGCCCAGCACCCGTCGAGCCCAGCACCCGTCGAGCCCAGCACCCGTCGAGCTCAGCACCCGTCGAGCTCAGCACCCGTCGAGCACGTCGACCACCTCCGCCACGGCCACCTCCACGAACGCCTCGGCCGCCACCCACTCCGCGTAGGCCGCGGGGCCGACGGCGCCGACGATGCCGTCGGTCTGGGTGGCCTGGGCCCGCAGCGCCCGCACCTTCCGGTCGAGCTGCCCCGCGTCCAGCTGCAGGTCGACGGCGAGGTGCTCCTCCGCCGTCGGGCGCGGAACGCCGTCCACGAACACCCCGAACTCCTCGTGCAGGTCGGCCCAGCGGTCGAGGAAGGCGGCGGTCGTGGCGGTGTGCAGCAGCCGAGCGCCGGGCCGGGCGGCACGGTGGAACGCGGCGGTGGCCCAGCGGGAGACGGCCTTGTGGTCGGGGTGCCCGGTCTGCCCCTCCGGGTCGAAG
>NZ_JACBXB010000847.1 GCF_013870575.1 Pseudonocardia pini | reverse complement strand
GGCCGCGGCCGAGCTGTGCCGCCGCATCCACGACGACTTCGACTACGTCAGCGGCTCCACCACGGTCCGGTCCACGGTGACCGACCTGCTCACCGGCGGCGAGGGCGTGTGCCAGGACTTCGCGCACCTCGCGGTCGCGGGCCTGCGCAGCCGCGGCCTGCCCGCCCGGTACGTGAGCGGGTACCTGGAGACCCTCCCGCCGCCCGGGAAGCCGAAGCTGCGCGGGGTGGACGCCTCGCACGCGTGGGTCTCGGTGTGGACCGGGGACGGCTGGCTGGACCTGGACCCCACGAACGACAGGGTCGTCGACGAGCAGTTCGTGGTGCTCGCGCACGGCCGGGACTACGGCGACGTCCCGCCGCTGAAGGGTGTGATCTTCACGGACTCGGCCAAGAGTGTGATGGCCGTGTCCGTGGACATGGAACGGCTGTCGGCGGGGTAACGGACCCGGTGCGCGCCTTCGCCTGTCCCCACTGTTCCTTCCTCGTCTACTTCGAGAACTCCGTCTGCCTGAACTGCTCCACGGAGATCAGCTACTCCCGTTCCGCCCGGTCCCTTGTTCGGACCGCGGAGGGGGACCCGTGCGCCAACCTGACCCTCGCGACCTGCAACTGGCTCGCCCCGGATCCGGGCGGGCTCTGTGACTGCTGCGCGCTCACCCGCACCCGCCCCGCGGACGACGACGTCGAGGGCATGAAGGCCTTCGCCCTCACCGAGCAGGCCAAGCGTCGGCTGCTCTTCCAGATCGACGACCTGGGCCTGCCGCTGGCGGGGCGTGCGACGGATCCCGTGGGGGGACTGGCGTTCGACCTGCTCTCCAGCGCGCACGAGCCGGTGACCACCGGGCACGCGAGCGGGATCGTGACCCTCGACCTCGCCGAGGGCGACGCGGGGCACCGGGAGCAGATGCGGGTGCAGCTCGCCGAGCCGTACCGGACCCTGCTCGGGCACCTGCGGCACGAGACCGGGCACTGGTACTGGGAGGTCCTCGTCGACCGGCCGGGCCGGACCGCGGACTTCCGCGCCCTGTTCGGGGACGAGTCGGAGTCCTACATGGACGCCCTGGAGCGGCACTACTCCTCCGAGCCCGCCCCCGGGTGGGAGGAGTCGTACGTGTCCACGTACGCGACCGCCCACCCGTGGGAGGACTGGGCCGAGACCTTCGCCCACTACCTGCACATCCGAGACACCTCGCAGACCGCCTCGGCCTTCGGGATCAGCGTGCACGGCCCGGCGCTGACCTCGGACCCGGAGGAGAGCGAGAAGGACTTCGACGCCCTGGTCGAGACCTGGCTCCCGCTCACCGCCGCGCTCAACGCCGTCAACCGCTCGATGGGCTATGAGGACCTCTACCCCTTCGTGCTGGCCCCGACCGTGCTGGACAAGCTGCGGTTCGTGCACGACCTGGTCATCGCCCGGCCTGCGTACGTGCCGGCGGCAGGGTGACCGCGAGCCCGACGACGGCGAGCAGGACCGCGACCACCATGCCCGCGTGCAGGTCCGCGGTGAGGACCGCGGCGGTGGCGATCGCCAGGCCGATCGCCCCGCCGAACTGGAAGGACATGGTCATCAGGCCACTGGCCAGGCCCTGCTCGGACTCGTCGGCGCTGTCGGTGCCCACGAGCGTGAGCGGTCCGTAGGCCAGCGCGAACGCCACGCTGATCGCGAGCAGCCCGGCCACCATCGCGGCGACGGAGCCGTTCAGCGGGAGGAACGCGGCGTACCCGAGCACCGCCGCGACCAGTCCCGCGACGAGCACCCGGCCGTTGCCGAACCGCCGGACCAGCGGCGGTGCGAGCGTCGGCGCGAGGACCGCGTCCAGGCCGCCGACCGCCAGCAGCAGCCCCGTCTCGATCGACGACCAGCCCAGCCGCTCCTGCAGGAACAGCACGGCCGTGAACTGGAACGCCATGAACGAGCCGACCAGCGTCATCGCCCCGAGGTTCGCCCGGCGCAGGCTCGACACCCGGAGGATCCCCAGCCTCAGCAGGGGCTGCGCGACCCGCCGCTCGACGGCGACGAACCCGGTCAGGGCGAGCACCGCCCCGACCCCGGTGGTCACGCTGACCGGCACGGACACCTCCGGCGCGTGCACCACCGTGAGGATCAGCAGGGACATGCCGAGGGTGAGCAGCAGGGTCCCGGCCAGGTCGAAGCGAGGCTTTGCTCTGCCCGCACCGGTGCGGGCGGGCGGCTCGTGTGCTCTGCCCGCCTCG
>NZ_JACBXB010000846.1 GCF_013870575.1 Pseudonocardia pini | reverse complement strand
GGCGGGAGGCGCGGTCACGCCAGGCCGGTCTCCTGCAGCAGCGCCAGCGACTGCTGCAGCGAGGCGAGGTCGGACAGGTCGATGTCCGGAGGCTGGAGCTGGTCCAGGGGCCTGAGGGGATGGCGCGTGGAGCTGACACCCATGCGGACCGGGTACTCGGCGGTCTCGTCGGCGAAGTACTGCTGGGCCTCCGGGGACACCAGGAACTCCACGGCCCGCCGCGCCATGTCCGGCTGTGCGGTCCCCGCGACCACGCCCGCGCCCGCCACGTTGACCAGGCCGAGCGGGTCACCCCCCGGAACGTAGTGCACCTGTGCCGGGACGGCCTGCTCGCCGACCTCCGCCACCCGCTCGTACCAGTAGTAGTGGTTGGAAAGACCCAGGGCGATCTGGCCTGCGTTCACCGCGTCGAGGATCTGGATGTTGTTCTCGAACCTGACCGGCTGGTTCTCCGCGAAGGCCAGCAGCCACGCGCGAGCGCCCTCCTCGCCGCGTAGCACCCGAACGCCGGTGACGAAGGCCTGCCACGAGGCGTTCGTCGGGGCGTAGCCGATCCTGCCGCGCCACCGCGGATCGGTGACGGCGTCGAGGGTCGCGGGCAGGTCAGCCGCGGGCACCTGCCGCGGGTCGTAGAAGAGCACGCGGGAGCGAGCCGAGGTGGCGACCCAGCTGCCGTCGTCCGCCCGATAGGCAGCCGGGACGGCTTCGAGCGCCGCGCGGCTCAACGGCTCCAGACGTTGCGCGTCGTCGAGCGCGCCGAGGGCGCCCGCGTCCTGGGAGAAGAAGACGTCGGCGTCGGTGCCGTCGCCCTCTTCCAGTAGCTGAGCGGCCAGTTCGGCGCTGCCGCCGTAACGCACCTCGACGGTGCCGCCGACCCGCTCCTCAAGCCTCTCCAGCAGACCGCCCACGAGTTGCTCGTTGCGGCCCGAGTAGATGGTGAGATCGGGCGAGCTCCCGCAGGCGCTCAGCGGGGCAATGGCGGCGATTATGGCGACGACGGCCGAGACGACACGACGGCTGGGCACGGGCGGAGCTCCTTCGTGGACGGCCCGGACGCCCGGGTGAGGGAAGCATAGCTTTTGTACGGGTGCCCTATACGTCCGGAACGCCCGTTGAGGCGGATGCTGCGGCAGTCTGCGGCCGCGTTGGCCGGTCTGCACGGGAGGAATCGCCCGGCGGAGGTGTGTGGGCGAGTTCGACCTGCTGTCGGATCCTGCGACGCTGCGGCGGACGCCGGCGGGCCAGCGGGGTCAGGGTGCCGTCTCGGCCTGCTCAAGCGAAGAGGGGCCAGGTGGTTCGGAGGCGTAGCCCTGGCGCTGGGGGCGGTCGTCAGCTCTCGGCTCGCGGGGTCGCCCGGACGTGCGGGCTTCCGCTCGCGCCGGCCTACAGACGCCCCGGGCGCGGGCGAGCATGGTGTCGAGTCTGTGTCCCCACCGGATCTGCGGCTCCGGAAACCGGCGGACGACCAGGAGTGCGATGTCGTCCTCGGCCGGGTAGTCGCCGACCATCCCGGCCATGATGCGGGCGACGAGCCGGTCGCCGGAGGCGCTGGGAGGGAGAGCGCGCGGAGGAGTCGCTCGGTTCCGAGATCGGGTGAGTACCCCCGGCGTTCGATCAGCCCGTCGATGTGGCGCAGAGCACCTCTCCCGGTCCGAGCGTCAGTCTGGACGAACGCCGCTCCTGCTTCGGGTAGGCCACGCCGACCGGGACGCCGGGTAGGACGTCCGCGAACCGAGCGGCGGAGCCCGGTCGGGACACCGCGGGTGGAGGATGCCCGGCCGAGGCCATCCGGACCACGCCGGGGCCGGGGTCGAGCACCCCGCACCACACGGTGGCCGGCTCGCCGGGATGGAACATCCGCATGTGCTGGTCCAGTCGGGTCAGCAGCTGCGCGGGGTCGTTGGTCTCCAACGCGCGGGCCCGCAGCGCCGTGCGGACCTGGATCATGGTGTGCGCCGCGCCGAGGCCGCGGCCCATCACGTCGCCGACCACGGTGAGCAGCCACCGGAGACAGAAGGACCGTGTCGTGCCAGTCGCCGCCCACGATGCCGCGGCGTTCACCCGCGACGTACCGCGAGGCCAGCTCGAAGCCGTCCAGCGTGACAGGGCGCTCGGTCGACGCCTCCGCCCAGATGCGTTCGCCCGTCGTCATGATCCGACCGACGAGCCCCGGGCCCGCCTGAACGGACGTGCACGACCGTTCCGCTCACGAGATCCCCTCA
>NZ_JACBXB010000845.1 GCF_013870575.1 Pseudonocardia pini | reverse complement strand
GACGTGGCGCGGGTCGTGGAGGAGGCCGAGCACGGGGGCGGTGGGCGGCAGCGTGGCCGTCGGGTTGCTGGACAGCCTCACCGAGTCCGTCGCCGAGCGCCTGGTCGCCCGGATCCGGCGTGCGTACCCCGGCATCCGGCTGCGGCTGATGACGGGCTACTCGGGGCACCTGCAGGAATGGCTCGAGTCCGGGACCGTCGAGATCGCGCTGCTCTACGGCGTCACGACCTCCGCCGGGCTCGCCGTCCGCCCGCTGTTCGAGGAGTCGCTGTGGGCCGTCGCGCCGCCGGGGGAGTGGCCCGCGGCCGATCCGGTCCCGCTCGCGGAGCTGGCCCGGCACCCCGTCGTCATGCCGGCGCCGCCGCACGGCCTGCGGACGCTGCTCGACGGCGCGTGCGCCGAGGCGGGCGTGGAGCTGGACGGGATCGTCGAGGTCAACACCATGCAGACGCAGAAGCGGCTCGTCGCCGCCGGAGCGGGCTGGACCGTGCTGCCCGCGGTCGCCGTGGAGGCCGACGTCGCGGCGGGCCGGTTCGCGGGCGGCCCGCTCGCCGAGCCCGCCGTCACCCGCTCGGTCGTGCTGGCGCGCTCCACCGAACGCCGCCCGACGCCCGCGATGGAGGTCGTCGCGCGCGAGGTGGAGCGCGCGGTGCTCGCCGTGGCGTGATCCTCACCGCGTTCCCCTGCGCGATCCGGCGGTGTACAGAGAGGGGAGTCGACGCAAAGGAGCGGACATGGCCGGGGTCGAGGACAGGGTCGTCGTGGTGACCGGGGCGGGCGGCGGGCTGGGGCGCGAGTACTCGCTGCTGCTGGCGCGCGAGGGCGCGCAGGTCGTGGTGAACGACCTCGGCGGGGCGCGGGACGGGTCCGGGAGCGACGAGACCGCCGCGGACAAGGTCGTCGCGGAGATCCTCGAGGCGGGCGGCCGGGCCGTCGCGAACCACGACAGCGTGGCGACCGCGGAGGGCGGCGCGGCCATCGTGCAGACCGCGCTCGACGCGTTCGGCCGGATCGACGGCGTCGTCGCGAACGCCGGCATCCTGCGGGACCGCACCTTCGTCAAGATGACCGACGCGGACTGGGACGCCGTCCTGCAGGTCCACCTCTACGGCGCCTACAACGTGATCCACTCCGCGTGGCCGCACTTCCGCGAGCAGGCGCACGGCCGGGTCGTCGTGGCGACCTCCACCACCGGGCTCTACGGCAACTTCGGCCAGGCCAACTACGGCGCGGCGAAGCTCGGGCTGGTCGGCCTGATCAACAGCCTCGCCAAGGAGGGCGCGAAGTACGACATCAAGGCCAACGCCGTCGCGCCCGTCGCGGCCACCCGGATGACCGCGGACATCATGACCGAGGACGTCCTGCAGAAGCTCCCGCCGGACTTCGTCGCCCCGCTGATCGGCTACCTCTGCGGGGACGAGGTGGAGGAGAACGGCGCGACCTTCGTCGCCGGGTTCGGCCGCTACCACCGCGTGGAGCTGTTCCACGCCGCCGGTGCGGCCTTCGACCACACCCCGACCGTCGCCGAGCTGGCCGAGCAGTGGTCCTCGGTCGTGGACCTGTCGGCGCCGCAGCCGGGGATGGGTCTGTACTGAGCGGGCATGGTGCGGCGGCCGGATCCCCTCCGGTGGATCTGGTACGCGTGCGGGGGCGGCGGGGGGCACGCCGCGCGGCGTACCGGCGACACCACGGCTGAGACGGCGCGGAACGGGCTCCCCGCCGCACCGCTCAGACGTGCAGCCACACCCCGGTGTCCTGGGGGAGCAGGCCCTCGTCCGTGAGCGGGCCGCTCGCCAGGAGCACCTCGGCGCCCTCGGGGAGGGCGAAGGGCGCCGCGTCGACGTTGAGCAGCATCGCGAAACCCGGCTCGCGGACGAAGCCGAGCGCGCCCGCGGGCACGTCCAGCCAGGTCAGCGGCCCGTCGCCGAGGGCGCGGTCCGCCCTGCGCAACCGCAGCGCGGCCCGGTAGAGGTTCAGCATCGACTCGGGGTCCTTGTCCTCCCGGTCGGCGGTGAACCGCACGAACCAGTCCGGCTGCGGCAGCCACGGCTGCCCCGAACCCGGCCCGAACCCGAAGGGCGGCGCGTCCCCGGACCACGGGATCGGGACCCGGCAGCCGTCACGGCCGCGCTGGGTGTGCCCGGAGCGGCGCCAGGTCGGGTCGTCGAGCACGGCCTCCGGCAGGTCCTCGACCTCCGGGAGCCCCAGCTCGTCGCCCTGGTAGACGT
>NZ_JACBXB010000844.1 GCF_013870575.1 Pseudonocardia pini | reverse complement strand
GCGGGGGCTCGACGGACGGCGTGGGCTCGGCACTCGTCGTCGCCGTCGGTGTCGGGGTGGGCTCCGGGGTGGCGTTGGGCGGCAGGTCCGAGGCGGGCGTGCCGATCGGCGTGTAGCCGCCGAACCCCTCCGCGGGCTCCTCCTCGACCGCCTCCTTCATGAACGTCTGCCACACCTCGCCGGGCAGCGTCGCCCCCTCGATCGGCGCTCCCGAGGCGGTCCGGATCGGGGAGTTCATGTCGGTGCCGATCCAGACCGTGGTCGCGAGCTCGGGGGTGAAGCCGGAGAACCAGGCGTCGTTGTTCTCGCCCTCGAACCGGGACTGCACCGTGCCGGTCTTGGCGGCCACCGGGCGGCCGATCGACCGGTCGTCCGCGGGGGCGACGCCGAGCATCGCCTCCACGGTGTTGCGGGCCACCCGGGCGCTGAACCGGCGCTCGCCCCGGCTGTCCGGCGCCTCGTAGAGCACCCGGCCGTCCGAGGTCACGACCTTGGAGATGAAGTGCGGCGCGTGCCAGACCCCACCCGCGGCGATCGTCGCGTACGCGGAGGCCAGCTCGACCGGCGTGACCTCCTTGTTGCCCAGGGCGAGCCGGGCGTCCGGGTCGTCCAGGGGCGAGGTGATGCCTGCGGCCCGCGCGGCGGCGGCGACGTTGGCCGGGCCGACCTTGGCGGCGAGGGTGGTGAAGACGACGTTGTTGGACAACGTCATCGCCTGCTTGACGTCGCAGCGCGGGCAGTCCGCGCCCTCGGCGTTGCGCAGGCCGGTCTGCTCGCTGCCGTCGAACACGGTGCCCAGCCCGATCGGCGGGTCGTGCATGAGCGCGGCGAGCACCACGAAGGGCTTGAACGTGGACCCCGGCTGCTTGCTGACCCGGGCGTAGTCCAGCCCGACGCCGTTGTCCCCGCCGTAGTACGCGGTGACCCCGCCGGTCCGCGGGTCGATCGCCACCACCGAGCTGCGCAGGTTCTCCGGCTGCCCGTCGAGCGCCTCCTGCGCGGCGTCGACCGCCTTCTCCTGCCGGGTGGGGTCGATCGTGGTCGTGACGGTGAGCCCCGCCTGGGCCATCTCCTGGTCGGAGATGCCGAGCGAGTCCAGCTCGGCCTTCACCGCGTTGACGACGTGCCCCCGGTTGTCGGCCAGCGACCCGCTGGACCCGACCTTGCGCTGCTGGGTGGGCGGGAAGGTGGCGGCGGCGCGGTCGGCGGGGGAGAGCCAGCCCTGGCCGACCATCCCGTCCATCACGAAGTCCCAGCGCTGCACGGCCTTCTGGGGGTCGATCGCCGGGTCCCACCGCGACGGTGACTGGATCACCCCGGCCAGCAGCGCGCCCTCGGCCGGGGTCAGCTGACCCACGTCCTTCGCGAAGTACGCCTGCGCCGCGGACTGGATCCCGTAGGCCCCGCGTCCGAAGTAGATGGTGTTGAGGTAGTCCGTGAGGATCTCGTCCTTGGACTTCTGCTGGCTGACCTTCAGCGAGACGATCAGCTCCTTGTACTTGCGCCACAGGGAGACCTGGTCGCCGACCAGCGCGTTCTTCACGTACTGCTGGGTGATCGTCGACCCGCCGCCCGCGCCGCCCTGCACCTGGCTCCACGCGGCCCGCAGGATGCCGGAGAGGTCGAAGCCGGGGTTCGAGTAGAAGGAGCGGTCCTCGGCCGCCAGCACGGCCTCGCGGACGTGCTGCGGGATCTGGCCGACGGTCACCTTCGTGCGGTTGCCCTCCTCCGGCACGAGCCGGGTGAGGTCGGTGCCGTCGGCGTAGGAGATCGTGGCGACCTGGTTGTTCACGGCCTCGTCCGCGGTGGGGACGCCGAACACCAGGTACCCGACCCCCAGCGCGAGCAGCGGCAGACCCACCAGGACGCCCAGCGTGGCCGCCACGGACCACAGGATCGTCCGACGCCGGCGGGCCGCCCGCGCAGCGGGGGAGAGCAGGGCGCGACGGGCGCGGGCCTCGAGGCTGAACCGGCGGCGGAGCAGGTCGAGTGGGCCCAGCGGGCCCCGTGGGACCGGTCGGACCGGCCGGACGGGTTCGGCCGTGCCGGTGGTGCCGGTGCTCAGTCCGCCGCCGCCGGTGGGCCTGCGGCTGTCGGGGGTCTGCCACCACGCGACCCCCGCCCGCTTGCCCGCCCGACGGCGACCGCGCCTGCTCGGCTCGGGGGTGGCGGTGCTGCGCTCACGGGTGGTCGGTGGTGCGGAGGTGCGGTGGTCGGAGGTGCGGTGGTCGG
>NZ_JACBXB010000843.1 GCF_013870575.1 Pseudonocardia pini | reverse complement strand
GCCCGCGAGCTCGGGGACGAGGAGCGGGGGTTGGGGGACGACGGCGACCAGGGAGGGCACGCCCGCGACCCTATGTGGTGGTCGCACACGGTGGTGCGCGACGGGTGTGGGGGGTGCTCTCGGGGACTCACTTGCCCCAGATGCCGCCAAGATCGCACGTTTCGTGCTCTGAGCGCGGCAAGATCGCTGTCTGCGTGCGGTGAGAGCGGTTGGGGCAGCGCTGTGAGCACACTTTCGCCGATCTTGGTGCGGTGCGCGTGGCCGCGAGAGCGCTGACAGCACGAAACGTGCGATCACGGCGGCAACGGTCACGCTGCGTCGTTGTCGGACGTCGGAGTGTCGCGTCGGGCGCGGCTCGTCGCGCTGAGGCGGCCGTCCGCGGCCTCGTCCGGGGCGCTGCGGTTCCCCCTGCCCCGCTGACCTGTTTGAATTCCGCCGACCGGTGGTTGCGGTGCGACCGGCCGGTTCGTGCACGGCCCCGCCCTCGCGGCGGGGCGCCCGCCACCCCGGCGGGCCCGAACGAGGGAGGACGACGGTGTCGGACGAGCAGACCGGACCGGAGGACAGCACGCAGGCTCACGGTGACGCCGCGGCATCCGAGACCGGGACCCCCGGCCCCAGCGCCACGTGAGCGGCCCTCCCGCGACGGGGGTGAAGACCTCCCCCGAACGGCTCGGGCACTGGTCCGACCGGGAGCCCTCCGCCACGCTCGACCCCAGTCCACCCTCGACCGACGAAGGACCCCGATGACGGCACTCGTCCCCCGCACACAGGACCGCATGACCCACGACGTCTTCCTCCCGGAGGAGACGATCGCGCTGCGCACCGAGGCGCGTGCCGCCGTCGAGAAGCGGCTCGCGCCGTTCGCCCGCGACATCGGCTCCCGGGAGGAGTCGAAGGAGTCCTTCCCCTGGGAGGCCTTCCGCGGGCTGGCCGACGAGGGCCTGTTCGCCGTGCCGTTCGGCACCGACTTCGGGCGCGGGCTCGAGTACCCCATGCTCGGGACCTGCACCGTCACCGAGGAGATCGCCTACCACTCGTCGTCCATGGCGGGGGTGTTCGACGGCCAGTGCATCCTCGTGCCCCAGACCCTCACCTTCGCCTCCGCGGAGCTGCGCGCGAAGCTGATCCCCGAGCTCGTCTCCGGGCGCACCGCCTTCGCCTTCGCCACGACCGAGCCCGAGACCAGCTCGGACCTGACCGCCGAGCGGATGCAGACGGTCGCCGAGGAGACCGCCGACGGGTTCCGCGTGACCGGCCGGAAGCGGTGGATCACCAACAGCGTCGTCGCGGGCTGGGTGTCCGTGCTGGTCCGCGCCTCGGACACGAAGCGGGCGCACATGATGCTCGTGGACCTGTCCTCGCCGGGCATCAGGATCGGCGAGCCGGACCTGAAGATGGGCCACCGTGGCCAGATCACCGCCGACATCGTGTTCGACGACGTGCACGTCCCCCGCGAGAACCTGCTCGGCGTGCCGGGCAACGGTCTCGGGGTCGCGCTGTCCGCGCTGGTCAGGGGTCGGATCGGGATCGGCGCCGCCGGCGTCGGCGTGGCTCAGGCCGCCCTGGACCTGTCCGTCGAGCGGCTGCGCACCCGACAGGTCTTCGGCGGCCCGCTGGGGAAGATGCAGCACTGGCAGTTCCAGATGGCGCAGCGTGCCACCGAGATCGAGTGCGCCCGCAGCCTCTACCAGAAGGCCGCGGTGCTGCTGGACAAGGGCGACCGCACCGCCGAGCCCGAGGCCGCCATGGCGAAGGCCTACGGCACGCGCGTGGCCAACGACATCGTCCGCGAGGCCATCCAGATCCACGGCGCCGTCGGCTTCGCCCGGCACGTCTCGGAGAGCGGCGAGGCCTACCGGCTCGAGGAGATGTACCGGGACGCCAAGATCCTGGAGATCTTCGAGGGCGCCAACGAGCTCCAGCAGTGGATCGTCGCCCGCCAGCTGATCGGCCGCGACGTCACCGGCTGAGCCCCACCCCTCGAGCACGCCGGGTGGGACCGGCGCTCCCTCCGGTCCCACCCGGCGGCTCAGAGCCCGCCCAACGTCTCGTCGATCACCAGCGCCACCTCGAGGTCCAACGTGTCCGCGGCCAGCGAGCGACCGAGCAGCTCCTCCGCCTGCGCGACCCGGTAGCTCACCGTCTTGTGGTGCACGGTGAGGGCCTTCGCCGCCAGGGCCCGGTTGTGCCCGTGCCGCAGCAGCGCCCGCAGGGTGTCGCGGAGGCGTTGC
>NZ_JACBXB010000842.1 GCF_013870575.1 Pseudonocardia pini | reverse complement strand
CGGTGGGGGCGGGAGCGGCGGCGGGGCGATCGGGCTCAACCCCTTCACCTCGCTGCGCGGCCAGCTGACCCAGAACGATCCCGTCGAGCTGTTCCGCACGACGGGCCTCCCCCGGCCCACCTACCTGCGGGCGCTCACCCTCTCCGACTACGAGCCGAACACCGGCTGGGCCGCCGCGACGCCGCGCCCGGGGATCCCGCTGGCCGGGCCGCTGACCCCGGACGCCCCGGCCGGCGAGCCGCTGCAGGTGACGGTGGAGAACGTCGGGTTCCGCGACTACTGGCTGCCGCTGTACGGCCAGCCCGCCTCGGTCTCCGGCGTGGACGCCGACCGCTGGGCCTACGACCAGTCGAGCGGCGTCGCCTACAGCCAGCGGCCCCGCGAGGAGGAGACCTGGCAGCAGGCGGGCGTGCTGCCCGCGCCCTCGGCGGAGCAGCTGCGCGACGCCGCCGGGCCGAGCCGCGTCGACCCGTGGGTCCACGCCCGTCGTGTCGCGGACCTGGCCGCCGCCTCCCGGACCAGCTCCTCCCGGTCCGGCCGGGTCCCCGGCGCGAGTCCCGGGAACCCGCGGAAGGGGGCGAGACAGCCACAGTCGGCGGGACACGGCCCCGGCCACCACTCCTCCAGCACCGCAGACGGGTCCAGCGGCGGCACGACCGCGGGCACCCAGGCGTCGACCCGCTCCAGCGCCCCCGCGCTCAGCCACACCGGACACCGCAGGGTCCGCGGCGCGGCACGGAGCAGGCGTTCGTAGGCGAGCGGGGTCTCGGGATCGTGGAAGCGGAAGGTGGGCGGTGCGTAGGTGATCGTCATGCGGGGTTGGACGGCGGCCGGGCCCGGATGGTTCCGTCGCCGTCCCACTCGGCCACCGGGGACCGCCCGACAGGCCACGAGCGCGTGTGTCGCAGCGACCGATGACTTCTCGCGCTCCGCACGGTCCACCCCCTGTACCCACCCGAGGAGGAAGCATGACCGCGTCCGCACTGCCGACCGTCGTCGACGCCGCGACCTGGGAGTCCGAGCTCGCCGAGCTCCGAGCCCGGGAGAAGGCCGCCACCCGGGAGCTCGACGCGATCGCCGCCCAGCGACGGCGGCTGCCGATGGTCGAGATGCCGGACTACGTGCTCGAGGGCGCGGACGGGCCGGTCCGGTTGGTCGACGCCTTCGGCGACGCCCCGCAGCTCATCGTCTACAACCACATGTGGCACGACGGCGCCGAGTGGCAGTGTGGCGGGTGCACGGGCCTGACCTCGCAGTTCACCCGGCTCGAGGGCCTGGCGAGGTTCGACGCCCGGTTCGTCGTCGTCACCCAGGGCCCGATCGACGAGGCGTTGGCCTACCGCACGAAGGTCGGCAACACCATGACCTGGTACTCCACCGCGAACAGCACGTTCGGGTCGGACGTCGGCGCCCCGCCCGGCGGCGGCTTCGCCGTGAACGTCTTCCTGCGCGCGGGCGACACCGTCTACCGGACCTGGCACACGAACGGCCGGGGCACCGAGCAGATCAGCTACCTCTTCGGGCTGGTCGACCTGCTGCCCTACGGCCGCCAGGAGGAGTGGCAGGACGTCCCCGAGGGCTTCCCCCAGGGCCCCACGTACAGCCGCTGGCTGGGCTCGGACGAGATCGCCGCGGCCTACGGTCAGGGGTGACTCTTCACGCGGGCGGGATGATCCCCTCCGACACGATCCGGACGACCTCGCCGGGCAGGTCGGCGGCGCCCGGGCGGCCCGGGCGGTACCACTCGATGATCGAGTTGACGGTGCCGCTCAGCAGCCGCGCGGCCAGCGAGGGCTCGACGCCGGGGCGGACCTCGCCGTCCGCCACGGCGTCGGCGACGAGCGAGGCGAGGGTGGCGTCGAAGGCGCGGCGGCGGGCCAGCGCCCACCGCTCGGTCTCGGTGTTCCCCCGGACCCGCAGCAGCAGCGTGACGTAGGGCAGCTCGGACTGGAGCACCTCGACCTGCCGGAAGATGATGTGCCGCAGGCGGTCCAGAGCCGGGCCGTGCAGCGCGCCGGGTTCGGAGAGGATGCCGAACAGACCGTCGAGCGCGCGGTCGAGGGCGGCCCGCAGCAGCTCCTCCTTGCCGGACACGTGATGGTAGAAGCTGGACTTCGTGATCCCCGCGGCGCGCGAGAGGTCCTCCATGGAGGTCGCGTCGTAGCCGCGGGTGTTGAACTCCTCGACCGCCACGGCCAGCAGGGACGCCGCGTCGTAGACCGGCCGCCGCGCTCCCGCCCCG
>NZ_JACBXB010000841.1 GCF_013870575.1 Pseudonocardia pini | reverse complement strand
GCGAGCGCGCGGCGGGGAAGTTCACCCGGGCCGCCGAGATGTTCCTGACCAGGGCGGGCTTCGAGCAGGCCTCCCCCGAGGTCGTCGCGCGGCACCGGGCCGCTCGGTTCCCCGCGGGCCACGTCGCGGACCTCTGCTGCGGGATCGGTGGGGACCTGCTCGCGCTCGCGCCGGGGCGCCGCGCCCTCGCCGTCGACCTCGATCCGGTGCACCTGTGGATGGCGCGGCACAACGCCGAGGTCTACGGCGGCGCCGTCGAGACGTCCGGGTCCGACGTCCGCACGGTCGACCTCACCGCCTTCGACGCCGTGTTCGTCGACCCCGCCCGACGCACGGCGGGCGGGCGGATGCGGACCGGGGACAGCGAGCCGCCGCTGGACTGGTGCCTCGACCTGCCCGTCCCGGTCGCGGTCAAGGCCGCGCCGGGGATCGACCGCACCCTCGTGCCGTCCGGGTGGGAGCAGGAGTTCGTGGCGGTGGACCGGGACCTCAAGGAGGCCGTGCTGTGGTCCCCCGCGCTGGCCACCGCGGGCGTGAGGGCCACGATCCTGCCCGCCGGGGAGACGCTCGTCGCGCAGGACGGGGACCCGGTCGCGGTGCGCGACCCCGGGCCGTGGCTGCTGGATCCCAACCCCGCCGTGACGAGGGCGGGTGCGGTCGAGGAGCTCGCCCGCCGGATCGGCGCCTGGAAGATCGACGAGCGGATCGCCTTCCTCTGCACCGACGACCCGGTCACCACCCCGTTCGCCCGGACGCTGCGCGTCGTCGACTCCGGGCCGTGGGACCAGAAGCGGCTGCCGCGCAGGCTCGCCGAGCTCGACGTCGGCGCCGTCGACATCCGCCGCCGGGGCCTGGCCGGGGACGTCGACGCGCTGCACCGCAGGCTCAAGCTGCGCGGCTCCCGCCGGGTCACCCTGGTGATGACCCGGGTGCGGGACAGGCCCTGGGGGCTGGTGTGCGAGGAGCCGTGAAACGGTCAGGGCCCCGACCTGGTGGTCGGGGCCCTGTCCTCCAGGGTGGAGGTGCCGGGAATCGAACCCGGGTCCTCCTTTGCTTCGCGAGGCATTCTCCGTGCGCAGTCCGCTGTGTCTCTACTCGGATCCCCCGGTCTCACGAACAAGCCGGTGTGACGATCCCAGCCGCTGTGTGATGTTCCGTCAGGCCCCGACGGCCGAGTCTGACGGTGAGTCCCCTAGCTGATGCCGGACACCGGAGCGGGAACACCCCCGGGCCGACAGCTCCTCAGTGGATCAGGCAGCGAGCGCGAAGTCCGAGGACTTCGCGTCGGCCAGAGCCGGAGCAGTGCGACTCTCGTCGGCACTTATTTTTTTGCGACGTCTGGTTAACGAGATCATCGTCGCCTTCCTCGGCACGCTTCTCCTCGGTCTGCTTCAGGAGTCGAAACCGTTCACCCCCTCGCGGCCCGACGTTCGGGCCGTCGCCAAGCATAACGCCCACCGGGCGCCCGCATCATCCCGATTCGGCGTCGTACCGGTCGCGTGCCGCCAACACCTCGTCGACGTGCGCCTCGGCCCAGTCCTTGACGGCCAGGACCGCACGGTGCAGGCCTTCTCCGAGCGAGGTCAGGCGGTAGTCGACCCGCACCGGGACGCTCGGCGTGACCTCGCGCTCGACCAGCCCGTCCCGCTCCAGCGCCCGCAGGGTCTGCGTGAGCATCTTGGGGCTCACCCCAGCGACCTTGCGGCCGAGCTCGGAGTAGCGCTTCGGCCCGTCGGACAGCGCCGCGAGCAGCAGCGCCACCCACCTGTCGCTGATCCGCTCCAGGACGAGACGGGACGGGCACCCGACCAGGAACACGTCGTAGGACGCCCGGTCCGCGTCCCGGCGCTCGGCCGCCGTCGTGGTCGCCATGGCTCTCCTCCCGGTCGGTTACGCACTCTCAGGTGCCTACTACCCAGTGGAGAGTAGCTCTCCTAGCGTTCGTGGGGTAGGGCGAAGCCGACGGAGGAGAAGGCCATGAAGACAGTCGTGTACCGCGAGTTCGGCGGGCCGCAGGTGCTCGAGGTCGCGGAGCGGCCGGTGCCCGAGCCCGGTCCGGGCGAGGTGCGGGTCGCGGTGGCGGCCGCGGCGGTGAGCCCGACCGACCCGATGACGCTGGCCGGGATCGCCGTGCAGGCCGGGCTGGCGCCCGCGCCGGAGGGTGCCTGGGAGCGCGGACTGGGCTGGGACGTCGCGGGCCGGGTGGACGCGGTCGGCCCGGGCGTCGACCTCGTCCCCGGCACCGAGGTGG
>NZ_JACBXB010000840.1 GCF_013870575.1 Pseudonocardia pini | reverse complement strand
GGCCAGCGGGTCCGCGGGCTCGTAGCCCTCGGCGTAGCGGACGTCACCGTCCTCGAGCGCTTGGCGCATCCAGGTCCCCCACGCGTCGACCCGGCGGTCGAAGTCCACCAGCTGGCGGAGCTTGTCCTGCACCTGGTCGTACTGGGCGGGCGTGCCCGGCGTGACGTCGACGACCTGGCCCACGTTCCAGCCGAACTGGTTCTGCAGCGGTCCGTACACCTCGCCTGCGGGCACCGCGAAGGCCGCCTTGCCGTAGTCGGCCTGCAGCTGGTCCGCGCTGACCGTGCCCAGGTCGCCGCCCTTGTCGCGGGTGCTGGTGTCGATGCTCGACGTGCGGGCCAGCTCGGCGAAGTCGGCGCCGCCGCGGAGCTGGTCGGCGATCCGGTTCGCGGCGTCCTGGTTGGTCACCACGATGTTGCGCAGGGTGCGGGTCTCGGGGACCCCGAGCCGGTCCGCGTACTGCGGGAACGTCGCCCGCATGTCCTCGTCGGTGGTCGTCACGGTCTCGGTGACCTTGGTGAACAGCGCCCCGACGGCCATCTGCTGGCGGATCTCGTCGAGCACCTTGTCCTCGGTGGTCCCGACGTTGCCGAGCACCTTGACGAAGTCGTCGTGCGCGGTCGGGCCCGGGCCGAGCTGCTGGGTGATGTAGCCGTTGAGGGTCTCGCGGACCTTGGTGTCGGCCACGCCGACGCCGAGCTGCCCCGCCTGGTCGTCGAGGACCATGGAGACGGCGACGGCCTTCGCGGCGTCGCGGCGGAAGGCGTCGAGCTTCGCCGGGTCCCCGGTGGGGGCCTGGACGCCGTAGAGGGCGTGCAGGGTCTGGACGCGGTCGTCGAGCTCGGCGACGGTGACCACGCGGTCGCCCACGGCCAGCGCCGCGCCCGCCGGGAGGGCGGTGACGCGGTACCAGACGAACCCGCCGACCCCGGCGAGCAGCGCCAGCACCACGACCGCCACCGCGATCCGGCCCGGCCACGTCCGCGGCACCCGCGGGTGCCGCGCGGCGTGGACCGCGCGGTCGAGCAGCCGCGCGGCGGCGGAGCGCGGCGCGGTGGGCTCGGGGTCGGCCGGGTCCGCGGTGGACCCGGTGGACCCGGTGCTCTCGGTGGGCGCGGGCTCGGCCAGTCCCTCGGAGGTCACCGTCTCGGGGGCGGCCACCTCGGTGGCGGCACCGTCCGCGTCGGGGGCGGCGTCCGAGTCGAGGGCGGCGTCCGAGTCGAGGGCGGCGTCACGGACCTCCTCGGTGTCCGTGACGTGCTGGTCTGCGTCGACCTTCATGCGGAGACTCCTACGAGCGGGGGCGATTCGGGGAGCGCGTCCGGTCCGGGATCCTCCGGCGGGGACGCGGGGAGCGGTGGGTACACCGCGACGACGAGGTGCGCGGCGAGCGCCGAGAGCAGCACCGAGCCCGCGAGCAGGAGACCGAACTCCCGCATCACGGCCAGCTGGGACACGGCGAGCACGGCGAACCCGGCGCCCGCGGTCAGCGCCGCCAGGGTGACGGCGGTGCCCAGCCGCCGGTCGCCGTGCCGGACCGCGTCGCACATCATCACCGTGAACTCGCACCCGACGGCCGCGGTGAGCGACCCGAGCGCGACGGTCAGCGGGTTCAGCGGGGTGCCGGTGACCCAGAGGAGCAGCAGCTCGGTACCGGTGGCGAGCACCGCCGCGGCGACGGCGCGGGTCGCGTCGCCGCGGCGGCGCAGGCCGAGGAACAGGACCGCGCCCGCCGCGACCAGCCCGGCGAGGCTCGCCAGGTACCGGTCCGCGGACACGAGGTCGTACCCCTGGACCGCCACGGTGGGCAGGCCGGAGAGCTCGACGCGGTAGCCCGGCGGCGGGGCGGGCAGCTCGGCGGTGAGCGCGGCCGTGAGGTCGCGCAGCCGGTCGAGGTCGTCGAGCCGGACGCCGAAGGACATGGTCGACACCCGGGCGTCCCCGCGGACGACCGCGCTGGTCAGGTAGGGCGGCAGCAGCCGGATACCCGCGTCGATCTGCTCCTGGGTGGGCTGTGCCCCCAGGAACCCGAGCATCCCGGTCGCGGACAGCGCGGGGCGGGCCTCGTCGCCGTGCGACCGCACGACGGTCTGCTGCGCGGAGTTCATCCAGGCCCAGGCCTCGGGGCTCAGCACCGAGTGGCCGTCGTCCGCGGTGAGGACGACCGACAGCTCGCCGCCGCTGCCGAGGACGTCCTCGACGCGGTTCGCCTCCGCCACCGCCGGCAGGCCCGCGGTGAGGTCGTCGATGCTGGTCTG
>NZ_JACBXB010000839.1 GCF_013870575.1 Pseudonocardia pini | reverse complement strand
GACAGGTCCAGGTCGTGCTTGGCCTGGTAGCGCTGGACGAGCCGCGCCGCCGGAGGCCGTCGTCGTCGACATCCGGATGCCGCCCACCCACACCACCGAGGGGCTCGACGCCGCCGCCCGGCTGCGCGAGGAGTTCCCCGACGTCGGGGTGCTGGTGCTGTCCGCCCACGTCGAGCCCGCGTACGCACTGGAGCTGGTGGAGGGCGGGACGCACGCGGCCGGGTACCTGCTCAAGGACCGGGTGACCGACATCGAGGAGCTGGTCGAGGCGGTGCGGCGGGTCGGCACGGGCGGGCTGGTGATCGACCCGGGTGTCGTGGCGCAGCTCGTGGGCCGGGCCCGGGCGCACAGCCCGCTCGACGACCTCTCCGACCGCGAGCGGGAGGTCCTGACCGTGATGGCGGAGGGCCGCTCGAACCAGGCCATCTGCCAGCGGCTGTTCCTCAGCCCCAAGACCGTCGAGGCCTACGTGCGGTCGGTGTTCACCAAGCTCGGTCTGCACCAGGGTCCGGACGACAACCGGCGGGTCCTCGCGGTGCTCACCTTCCTGCGAGGGTGACCAACGACCCGCCCGGGGTACGGCCGCGGAGCATTTAGTGTGGACGCATGCAGACCTGGGCCTCCGTCGACCTCCCCGCCCTCGAGGGCAGCGGTCCGCCGCTCCGCCTGTACGACACCTCGACCGCACGGGTCCGGCCGACCGCCCCGGGCGAGACCGCCACCATGTACGTCTGCGGCATCACCCCGTACGACGCCACGCACCTCGGCCACGCGGCCACCTACCTCGCCTTCGACCTCGTCCACCGGCTCTGGCTGGACCTGGGGCACGGGGTGGACTACGTCCAGAACGTCACCGACATCGACGACCCGCTGCTCGAGCGGGCCGCGCGGGACCAGGACGACTGGGTGGTCCTGGGCATGCGCGAGACGGCCCTGTTCCGCGAGGACATGGAGGCCCTGCGGGTGCTCCCGCCGCAGCACTACATCGGTGCGGTCGAGGCGATGCCCGAGATCGTCGAGCTGGTGGACAAGCTGCTGGCCACGGGTGCGGCCTACCGGATCGACGACCCGGAGTACCCGGACGTGTACTTCGACTCCGCCGTGACCGGCCGCTTCGGCTACGAGTCGACCTACGACGAGGAGACGATGATCCGGCTCTCCCGCGAGCGGGGCGGCGACCCGGACCGGCCCGGGAAGCGGCACGCCGTCGACCCGCTGCTGTGGCGGATGGCGCGCGAGGGCGAGCCGCACTGGGAGTCCGACCTCGGCGCGGGCCGTCCGGGCTGGCACATCGAGTGCGCGGCCATCGCGCTCAACCGGCTGGGCACCCAGATCGACCTCAACGGCGGCGGCTCCGACCTGATCTTCCCGCACCACGAGTGCGGCGCGGCACACGCCGAGGCGCTCACCGGGGACCATCCCTTCGCCCGGCACTACACGCACACCGGGATGATCGGGCTCGACGGCGAGAAGATGTCGAAGTCCCGCGGCAACCTGGTGTTCGTGTCGAAGCTGCGCTCCCAGGGCGTCGACCCCAACGCCGTGCGCGCGGCACTGATCGCCGGACACTACCGCGAGGACCGGCCCTGGACCGCGGAGCTGCTCACCGAGGCGCAGGAGCGGCTGGCGCGCTGGCGCGAGGCCGTCGAGCTGGAGACCGCCCCCTCGGCCGACGGCCTGGTCGCGGCCCTGCGCGAGCACCTCGCGGACGACCTCGACACCCCGGGTGCCCTGGCCGCGGTGGACGCGTGGGCGAGCGAGGCGCTGGAGCGTCGGGGCACGGACGCCGAGGCGCCGGCGAAGGCGCGCGTGGCGATCGACGCGCTCCTGGGCATCGCGCTCTGACTGCACGTTTCGTGCTCTCAGCGTGGTCCGCACCGCGCTGAGAGCACGCAACCCGCGATCTTCCCGCGCTGAGAGCACGAAACGCGCGATCTTGTGTGGCGAGAGCACGACACGTGCGATCTCGTGCGGCGGGTCAGCGGCGGGGGACCAGGGCCGGGACGGCGGCGACCAGGACCGCGGCGGGCACGAGGAAGGCCGCCGTCGGGTCCGCGTGGTAGACGGGCGGCAGGGCTGCGGGCGAGGCGGCCGCGCCGAAGAAGCGCAGCGACTGCACCACCGACACCGCCCCACCCCCGCTCGTGCCCGACCCACCCAGGACCAGCGCGTTCACCCCCACCAGCAGCAGCTGGCTCGGCACGCCCGCCAGCACCCACAGCACCGCCACGAGCCACACCACCGGTGCCAGTCCGACCGCGGCGA
>NZ_JACBXB010000083.1 GCF_013870575.1 Pseudonocardia pini | reverse complement strand
TCGGGGCCGAGCAACGACGACCGGCGCTGGTGCGCGTCGAAGGCGGCGGCGAACTCGACGTCGAGGGGTTCGGCGGGATCGAGTCGCGCGCCTCCGGTCACCGACAGCGTGAACAGTGCCGCCGCACCCGCCGTCACGCAGAGGTCCACCAGTCGGTCGATCTCCGGGGCGGTCAGCAGGTCCAGCAGCGCCGAGCAGGTGACCAGCGAGGTCCCGGCCAGGTCCGTGAGTGCGGTCAGGTCACCCGGGACCGGGATCCCGCCGTCGCGCGCGGCGATGTCCAGCAGCACTGGGTCGCGATCGTGTAGGTACCAGGTGCCCGCCGGCACGAGGGGCCGGAGCCACCGGCCCATCGAGCCCGATCCGCAGCCGAGGTCCCGGACGACGGCGAGGTCCCGGCCGCGCAGACCCTCCACCAGGTCCGTGGAGCGGGCGGCCGCGTCCGCGGGCTCGCGCAGGGCCAACCAGTCGGGCGCGCAGACCGGCGAACCGGGGGTGCTGAGTCGGGCGTCGAAATCCGTCACTCCCTGAGTGAACCGTGCGGGCCCCGGCTCCGTGTAGGAGGTGTGTACCTGCAGACCACCTTCCCCACCGCCACGCGGACCGGCACCTGGGCCGACCGGCAGCAGGCCGGCGCCGCCCTCGTCCAGATGGCGATGCTCGCCGCGCTCGCCACCGCGGTCGACCTCGGCCCCGTCGGCTGGCTGGCCGGCGCGGCGTACGCCGTGGGCCTGCAGGCGCTGCTCGGGGGCGCGGTGCGCCGGGCGGGCGCGGTCGCGCTCGGGCCCGCCGACCTGGTGACCCTGGGCCGGGCCGTGCTGGTCGGCGGGGTCACCGCGCTGGTGGCCGACGGGCTGTGGACCGGTCAGATCGCCACCGCCGTGTTGGTGCCGGTGGCCGCCGTGGCCCTGGCGCTCGACGCCGTCGACGGGAAGGTCGCCCGCCGGACCGGCACCGTCAGCGAGCTGGGCGCCCGGTTCGACATGGAGACCGACGCGTTCCTGATCATGGTGCTCAGCGTGCAGGTGGCGACGGTCCTCGGGCCGTGGGTGCTGGTGATCGGCGCCCTGCGCTACCTCTTCGTGGCCGCGGGCTGGGTGCTGCCCTGGCTCACCGGCTCGCTCCCGCCGCGGCTCTCGGCCAAGACGATCGCCGCGGCACAGGGGATCGTGCTGATCGTGGCCGCGAGCGGGCTGGCGCCGTTGCTCGCCGCGGCCGTCCTGGTGGCCGCCGCGCTCGCCGCCCTGGTGTGGTCGTTCGCCCAGAGCGTGCTGCTCCTCCACCGAGACGCACCATGACGGCCGCCAGGACCCACCGAGATCGGCGCTATGGAGCCACAACGCGCCCTGAGCAGGGCCCCGACGACAGTTATGGCTCCATCGTGCTGCGGAGGCCTGCGGCGGCCAGGTCGGGGACCGCGCCGCCGACCGTCTCGAAGCCCTCGCCGACGGTCTGGCCCGCCACGAACCGGGCGTGGATGCCCTCGGCGATCACCGCGGCCTTGAAGTAGGCGAGGCCCAGGTAGAAGGGCCAGTTCACGACCTCGCGGCCGGAGGCCTTCGTGTACCGGGCCACCAGCTCGTCCCCCGCGGGCAGGCGGGTCGAGGTGGCCGCCGCGCCCCCGGAGAGCACCGGGTCGAAGGCCGGGTCCGAGTAGGCGACGTGCAGCGCGAGGTCGGAGAGCGGGTCGCCGAGCGTGGACATCTCCCAGTCCACGAGCGCGCGGATCTCGGAGGCGTCGGTGTCCCCGACGATCGCGTTGTCGATCCGGAAGTCCCCGTGCACGATCGACGCCCCGGACTCCTCCGGCGTCGACTCGGCGAGCCGCGTGTGCAGCGCCTCCAGGTCCGGCAGCGGCCGGGTGGAGACCCGGGTCCACTGGTCGTACCAGCGGCGGACCTGCCTGCCGAGGTAGCCCTGCGGCCTGCCGAAGGACCCGAGACCCACGGACCCGGGATCGACGGCGTGCAGCGCGGCCAGGGCGTCGACCAGCGCGAAGGCGCAGTCGTGGACCTCCGCGTCGGAGAGGGTGTCCAGCTCCTCGACGGTCCGGATGGTCCGCCCGGGCACGAACTCGACGATCGCGAACGGCGCCCCGATCACCTCGGGGTCCTCGCTCTGCGCGATCGGGCGCGCGACCGGCACCCCGTGCCCGTACAGCGCCGCGACGACGGTGTACTCCCGCTTCATGTCGTGGGCCGACGGCGTGAGCCCACCCAGCGGCGGTCGGCGCAGCACCCACGTCCGGTCGCCCGCCGCGATCCGGTAGGTCAGGTTCGACCGGCCGCCGTGCAGCAGCTCCGCGGACAACGGGCCGGTCCCCGGCACGTGCTCGTCGACGTACGCCTGCAGCTTGGGCAGGTCCAGTCCCTGCACGGCCACGTTGCCTCCCGAGGTAGCGGCTAACACTCGCTAGCCATCGGACCACATGGAGCCGAAGCTGTCACGTGAAACGGCTATCCGTTGTTAGCCTCACAGCATGACCACGGGCGAGGCGATCCGCGAGGCCGCGCTGCGGCTGTTCGCCGCGCGCGGCTACGAGGCCACCACGATGGCCGACATCGGTGCGGCGGTCGGGATCCGCGGGCCGAGCCTCTACAAGCACGTGGCGTCCAAGCAGGACCTGCTGGTCGAGCTGATGACCCGCACGATGGACACGCTCATCGCCCGCCACCGCGAGGCCGTCGCGGGCTCGGCGGACCCGGTCGAGCGGCTCCGCCGGGCCGTGGACGCCCACGTCCGCTTCCACGCCCGACACCGCCTCGAGGCGTTCGTGGGCGCGAGCGAGCTGCGCAGCCTCACCGAACCCCATCGCACGACCGTCCTCGCCCGGCGCGCGGAGTACGAGCGGTCCTTCCGCACCCTGATCGAGCGGGGCCCGTTCGACGTCGGCTCGGTCCGCCTGGCCTCGTACGCCCTGCTCGACCTGGGCATGGGCCTGGCCACCTGGTACCGCGAGGAGGGCGAGCTGTCCGAGAACGAGGTGGTGTGGCAGCAGGTGGAGTTCGCGCTGCGGCTGGTGGGGGCTCACCCGGCCTGAGGGCGCCGCCTGCCGTTGCGGCCCGCCGAGGACGATGGAACGCCTCCATGAGAGCGGCCGCCCCACCCCCTGAGCGCACGGCACTCCCGCAGTGGCGAGCGGGAGTGCCGTTCAGGCGATGGGGATAATCGCGGCGTGACCGACGGGCCGACCACCGCCGAACGCATCCGGCGCGCCCGCACCGAGCTGGCGCCCGCGGAGCAGCGGGTGGCCGAGACCCTGCTCGACGACTACCCCATGGCCGGGCTCGGCTCCGTCGCGCAGCTCGCGGGGCGGGCCGGGGTGAGCGCGCCGACGGTCCTGCGCCTGCTGACCAAGCTCGGGTTCACCGGCTACCCGCAGTTCCGCGAGCAGCTGCGGGGCGAGGTCGCGCAGCGGCTCTTCTCCGCCGACGGCGTGTACCCGGGCCCGGCCGAGCACCCGCTGGCCCGGGCGGAGCAGGCGTACGCCGAGACCGTCCGGGCCACGTTCCGCGACCTCGACGCGGCGGAGATGGACCGGGCCGTCGCGGCGCTCGCCGAGCGTCCCCGGGTGCTCGTCACGGGGGGCCGGTTCTCGGCCACGCTCGCCGCGCACCTGGCCTGGTTCCTGCAGACCCTGCGCCCGGGCGTCGAGGAGGTCCCGCCGGAGCCCGGCCACCGCGCGCGGGCGCTGCTCTCCGTCGACGCCGACACCCTGCTCGCGGTGTACGACTTCCGGCCCTCGCAGCCGGACACCGTGGAGTTCGCCCGGCAGGCCGCGGAGCGCGGCGCCGGGCTGCTGCTGCTGCTGTCCGACCAGCGGGTCTCGCCCGCCGACATCGTGCTCACCGCGGCGATCGACGGGCCGCCGCCCTTCGACTCCATGGTCGGCGGCCTGATGATCACCGAGACCCTGGTCGGCGCGGTGGCCGCGCGACTGGGGGAGCCCGCGCGTGCGCGGCTGAGGGCCTTCGAGACCCTCGCCCAGGGTAACGCCGAATAAATCGTTACGTAGCCCGCGGAAACGCGTAACGATCGTAACGTGGAGCCATGTTCACCGACCTGGTGCAGCCCGACCGGGTGCACCGCAGTCTCTACACCGACCGCGAGGTCTTCACCCGCGAGATGGAGCGGGTCTACGGCGGGACCTGGACCTACCTCGCCCACGAGAGCGAGCTGCCCGGCCCGCACGACTTCGTCCGCCGCAGGCTCGGGCTGCGGCCGGTCATCGTCACCCGGGACGCCGAGGGCGGGCTCCACGGCCTGCTCAACCGCTGCACCCACCGGGGCGCCACGGTCTGTCGGGACGACGAGGGCACCACGGCGCGCTTCGTCTGCGGCTACCACAACTGGACCTTCGACTCGACCGGTGCGCTCGTCGGCGTGCCGATGCGCAAGGGTTACGGCCCGTCGTTCGAGCCCGGCTCCCTGGGGCTCGGCCGGCTGCGGGTGGAGTCCTACCGCGGCTTCGTGTTCGGCACGCTCAACCAGGAGATGCCGCCCCTGGAGGAGCACCTCGGGTACGCCGCGCGGCTGCTCGACCAGTGGCTGGACCGGCTCCCCGGGTCCAGGCTCGTGGTCCGGCACGGCACCCACCGGCTGCGCTACCGCGGCAACTGGAAGCTGACCTACGACAACTCCGCGGACGGCTACCACCCCGGCTTCTCGCACGCCTCGCTGCTGCGGATGCGCAAGCAGCGCTACGGCGTGGGCGTCGACATGCAGTGGACGCTCGGGGACGTCGACAACGGCGGCCAGACCGTCACCGACCTGGGCAACGGCCACACCTTCCTCGACCAGCGCGCCGAGATCGACTCCTACTGGGAGAGCTCCGCGCCGATGCCCGGCGAGCAGGCCTACGAGGCGGTCCTGCGGGAGCGCCTCGGCGAGGAGGCCGAGCGGATGCTCGACCTCGCCGTCGGGTCCGGGATGAACCTCAACATCTTCCCCAACCTGCTGGTCATCGGGAACCAGATCCAGGTCATCGAGCCCTTCGACGTCGACGACACCCACCTCATCTGGTACGCCACCTCACTCGAGGGCGAGGGGGTGCCGGAGGAGCTCACGGCGCTGCGCATGCGGCTGCAGGAGGACTTCCCCTCCTTCGGCGAGCCGGACGACCTCGTGAACTTCGAGGAGTGCCAGAACGGGCTGTCCATCCCGGAGATGGAGTGGGTCGTCACCCACCGGCACCTGGAGACCGGGCGCTCCCACCTCGACGAGAACGGCAACCTCACCGGCCCGGTCACCGACGAGCTGCCGATCCGCGCGTTCTGGCGCCGCTGGACCGAGCTGATGACCTCGGAGACCAAACTGGTGGCGCGGTGAACCTCGACGAGATCCTCGGGAGCGCGACGACGTCCTCCTATGTGGACGACGCCTACTACGCGCTCCTGCAGACCGACCTCACCGAGTGGAGGGCCCGCGGCACGCCGCTGGCGGACCCCGATCTCGAAGGCCTGATCCTGCACGAGAACTGGCTGCTCGACCGTCGGGCCTACGAGGACTGGTTCGACCTCTACGCCCGCGAGTGCCTCTACTGGGTGCCCAACGTCGACGTCCTCGCCGAGGAGCCGCCGACCCTGGGCGGCAAGCCGACCGGCGGCTCGCTCGGGTACACCAAGGCCGCGGTGCGGCCGCACGATCCCCGCACCCGCGTCGCCATCGCCTTCGACGACCGACGCCGACTGGGCGACCGGATCGTCTGGCTCCGCACCGGGGTCGCCTACTCCCAGCTCCCGCCCTCGGCGACCAGCCACGTGAGCAGCGGTTTCGTCCGGGTCCCGACCGCGCGGCCCGGCGAGGTCAAGATCCGCTCGCAGTTCGTCTGCCACGAGATCCGGGCCGGGCACCCGGTCCGGACGCTCGCCGGCTGGGCCGGGCACGTCCTCGTCACCGAGGACGGCGAGACCCGGATCGCCCGCAAGATCGCCGCCCTGCTCGATCCCGACCGCACGCACCTCAACCTCTCGTTCCTGCTGTAGAAGGGCCCTCCCACCATGACCCTCACCGCCACCGCCGACTCCGCGGTCGGGACGAAGGACTTCATCCGCAAGCACGGCCTCTGGACGGCCGAGCAGCACGCCGCCGCCGAGCTCGTCGCCGCCCGCGTGCAGGAGGAGAACCTGCGCACCGTCCGCGTGACCACCGCCGACCCGCACGGCAAGCTGCGCGGCAAGACCGTGCTCGCGCCGCTGTTCGGCTCGGTGCTGCGCAACGGCATCGACTTCTCCACCGCGCTCTACTACTTCGACACCGCGGACGGCATCGTCTACAACCCGTTCGTCGCGGGCGGCGGGCTCGGCGACCACAAGCTCAACGGCTTCCCCGACGTCGTGCTCGTCCCCGATCCGCTGACCTTCACCACCCTGCCGTGGGCGCCGCGGACCGGCTTCTGCCTGGGCTCGGTCTACTTCAACGACGGCACCCCGGTCCCGTTCGACGGCCGCAACCAGCTCAAGGCGCAGCTCGCCGCGTTGAAGGAGAACTTCGGGTTCGAGTACCTCGTCGGCCTGGAGGTGGAGTTCTACCTGACCAAGCTGGTGGACGCGCCGCTGTCCGTCGACGCGCTCGGCGGGCCGGGCGAGCCGATGGCCCCGCCGCAGGTCACGGCCATCGCGCCGGGTTACGCCTACCAGTCCGACGACCACCAGGACCAGATCGAGGGCGTCCTCGCGGTGCTGGCGGACCACCTCATGGGCGCGGGCCTGCCACTGCGCACGATGGAGGACGAGTGGGGGCCGGGGCAGTGCGAGTTCACGTTCTCGCCGATGCCGGGCCTCGAGGCCGCGGACGCCATGTTGCTGTTCCGCTCGGCGACCAAGCAGATCGCCCGCCGGATGGGGCTGCACGCCACGTTCATGTGCAGGCCGGGGCTGCCGTCCTTCTACGCGTCGGGCTGGCACCTGCACCAGAGCCTCGTCGCGCCGGACGGGTCGAACGCCTTCGCCTCCCCGACCGAGCTGCTCGCGCCGACCGGGCTGAGCTTCATCGCCGGGATCCAGGACCATGCCGCCGCGGCCTCGGTCTTCACCACCCCGACGATCAACGGGTACCGCCGCCGCACCCCCTTCTCCCTCGCGCCGGACCGCGCGACCTGGGGCGTGGACAACCGGGCCGCGATGCTCCGGGTGCAGGGCGGCCCCGGGGACCCGTCGACGCACGTCGAGAACCGGGTCGGCGAGCCCGCCGCGAACCCGTACTTCTTCCTGACCTCGCAGCTCGTGGCCGGGATGGACGGGCTCGCGCGGTCGTCGGACCCGGGAGCGCCGGAGATCGAGCCGTACTCCGCGGAGCACCGGCCGCTGCTGCCGAAGACGCTGATGGAGGCGGTCGAGGAGCTGCGCGGCAGCGCCCTGTACCGGGAGGCGCTGGGCGACGGGTTCGTCGACTGGCTCCTCGGGCTCAAGGACTTCGAGATCAAGCGGTTCATGGAGGCGGAGGGCGAGTGGAACGCGGAGACGGTGTCCGCGTGGGAGCACCGCGAGTACTTCGCCCAGTACTGAGCAGCTACCGATACTGATCACATGGCTCGCGCTCTGATCGTCGTCCACGAGACCGACCCCGTCCGGCAGCGCCGGATCCCCGGCACCATCCTGCCCGCGCTGTCCGAGCTGGGCTTCACGGTCGAGATCGACACCCACTTCGGCGGCAACGCCGTGCGGGAGGACGCCGACCTCGTCGTCGTGATGGGGTCGGCTCACGCGGCGTACGACGACTCGCTGCCCTGGCTCGCCACCGAGCTGGAGTTCCTGCGGCGCATGGACGCCGCGGGGACCCCGGTGCTGGGCGTCTGCTTCGGCGGGCAGGCGCTGTCCCGCGCGCTCGGCGGGACCGTGGCCCGGGCGGCGCGGCCCGAGCGCGGCTTCGTCGAGCTGCAGGGCGACCTCCCGGCGCACCGGTGGATGGAGTTCCACTACGACGCCTTCACCCTGCCGCCCGGCGCCGACCTGGTGGCGCGCAACGAGACCGGGGTGCAGGCCTTCCGCAAGGGCCCGCACCTCGGCCTGCAGTTCCATCCCGAGATCACCCCCGACGTGTTCGCCACCTGGCGCGAGTCCTGGCCGCCCGAGTTCGCCGCGGCGGTGGCGGCCGAGGTGGACGTCGCGGCGATCAGTGCCGAGATCGAGACCCGCGCCGACGAGCTCGCCGCCCAGTGCCGGACCCTCCTCGCGCGGTTCTGCGCGCACATCCCCAGCTCCTAGGAGAACCGCGACTTCGCCACCCTCGAGGCGCTCGCGGCGGCGGACGGTGCCCTCGCGAGCACCGTCGTCGAGCTCCTGACCTGAGGGATACCCGCACGTGACCTGAGTGGACGACCGAACGCAACACGCGCCGGCCACCATGCAGGGATGCCCCGCGCCCTCGCCCTCGTCCACCAGCTCGCCTCGGCCTCGGTCCTGCCCGGGACGATCGGGACGGCCCTGCGGGAGCAGGGCTACGAGGTCGAGGTCGCGTCCTTCCTCGAGGGTCCGGTCCGCTCGCTCGACGGCGTGGACGCCCTCGTCGTGCTCGGCTCGGCCCACACCTCCGACGACGAGCCGTGGATCGCCCCGGAGCTCGCCTACCTCGCCCGGGCGGTGGCCCGCGACGTCCCGGTCCTCGGGGTCTGCTTCGGCGCACAGGCGCTGGCCCGGGTGCTCGGCGGGACGGTGTACCGCGCGCCGCGGCCCGAACGCGGGTTCGTCGAGGTCTCGGGGCGGCTCCCGGCGCGGCGCTGGGCCGCCTTCCACTACGACGCGTTCACCCTGCCCCCGGGCGGGGAGGCGTTGGCGCGCAACCCCGTCGGGCTCCAGGCCTTCGGCCACGGTCCGCACCTGGGGGTCCAGTTCCATCCCGAGGTCACGCCCGCGGTGCTCGAGGCGTGGTCCGCGGGCTGGACCCCCGCCCAGCGCGCGGAGCTCGTGGGCGAGACCGAGCTCGCGACCTTCGCCGCCGAGCTCGCGGAGCGGGCGGCCGAGTGCGCCGCGGCCTGCCGGGCGCTCGTGGCCGGGTTCCTGGCGCGGAGCGAGGCGCGCGCCGCGGCGTGAGATGAGCAGCAGCGCTGTTCGATCATGGATCGGCAGCGCTGATGCTCATCTCACGTGGACCGGGAGCTTCTCCACGCCGTAGACGATGCTCGCGTCCCGGTAGTCCAGCTCGGCCGCGGGGACGGCGAGGCGGATGCTCGGGAAGCGGTGGAACAGCGCGGGGTAGGCGCTGCGGAGCTCCATCCTCGCCAGCTCGGCGCCGATGCAGCGGTGGATGCCGTGGCCGAAGGCGTAGTGGGGGCTCGGGACGCGGTGCGGGTCGAACCCGTCCGCCCCGCCCGCCCGGTCGGCGGCGAGCAGCGAGCAGATCACGCCGTCGCCCTCCTTGATCGTGACCCCGCCCACGGAGACGTCCCGCATGGCGAAGCGCGGGAAGGCGACCTGCACGACCGTGAGGTACCGCAGCAGCTCCTCGACCACCGGAGCGGCGTCGTCCTCGATCACGGTCCGGCGCGCCTCCGGGTCCTCCATCAGCGCGATCGCCCCGAGCGCCAGCATCGACGCCGTGGTCTCGAACCCGCCGGTCAGGACGCCGTCGGCCAGGCCGGCGAGCTCCTCGTCGTCCACCCGGTCGCCGTGGTCGCGGATGATCATGCCGAGCAGGCCGTCGGTGGGGTGGTCCCGCTGCTTCTTCACCTGCTCCCGCAGGAAGACCAGCGAGTCCGAGATCGCGCCGAGCGAGGCGCTGGCCCCGCCGAGCAGGTCGAACCGGGCGGTGGCGACCTCCTGGAAGGCCTCGCGCTCGGAGTACGGGACACCGAGCAGCTCGCAGATCACCAGCGACGGGATCGGCAGCGCGAACTCCTCGACCAGGTCGACGGGCCCGGGCGCCGCCTCCATCCGGTCGAGGCACTCCGCCACGATCTCGTCGATGCGGGGCGTGAGGCGCGCGAGCCGCCGCATCGTGAACTCCGGCGTGAGCACCTTGCGCAGCCGGGTGTGCACGGGCGGGTCAGAGAACCCGAGACCGCCGGGGTTCTCGGTCTCCGCCATGCCGATCGTGCGGGCGAGGTGGTTGAAGTCCGACGAGTAGTCGTCCACGGAGGACAGGACCGACCGGACCTCGTCCCGGCCGGTGACCAGCCAGACGTCGATCTTGAGCGGGAGCTCCAGCTTGCTGACGGGCGCGACGGCGGCCAGGTCGGGAACCGGGTCGAGCCCCTCGCGGCGCAGCGGCATCAGGGCGGAGTCGGGGAGCAGGGACCCGAGGTCGAGACCCTTGGCGTTCATCCGGGCCAGCTGGCGGCGGACGAACCAGGACGCGATGCGCGCGCGGAGCGTGGGCACGACACCGACCCTACCGGCGCGGGCCGCGGGGGTGCGGCCCCGGCCTGCGCCGGGGCCGCACAGCCGCGCGCGGGCTCCGTACCGACCCCCCGGCGGCTGCCCACCGGTACGGCGCGTCCTAGCACGGCTGTACCACAAACTACCCGGCGTCCTGTGCTAGACAAAGCCCGTGCCGCGCCGGGCCGACCACGCGGCCAGGCGCGCGACCATCGTCGAGGCGCTCTGGCGGGTCCTCGCACGCCACGGGATCGCGGAGGTCTCGGTGCGCACGGTGGCCGCCGAGGCGGGCATGTCGCCCACCGCGATGCGGTACTACTTCCCCACCCGGGACGACCTGTTGGCCACCGCGATGACCCACACGCTGGAGCGCGGCACGGCCCGGGTCCGCCCGCTGCTGGAGGCCGCGCGGGACCGGGCGGGCGTGGAGCGGGTGTACCTGGAGATGCTCCCGACGGACGAGGCGCAACGCACCGAGCAGGAGGTCTACCTGGCCTTCGCAGGCCTCGCCCGCACCTCGCCGCGACTCCAGGAGATCAGCGAGGACGCGGGCGTGCGGATCCGCCGGGTCGCCCGGGTCGCGGTGGAGATCCTGCAGGCCTCCGGGGAGCTGGACCCCGGCGTCCCGCCCGGCGCGGCGGCCCGCTGCCTCGACTCGCTGGTCCAGGGCCTCACGTTCCAGTCCGCGACCTGGCCCGCCGCCTTCGACGCCGAGCGCATCCGCCGGACCCTGCGGGACTTCCTCGACGGGATCTGCGTCAGCCCACCCGATAGGTCAGGTCCCGGGCGTCCGTGATCAGCATGTGCCCCGGGGCGTGCGCGATCGCCAGCTCCGGCCGCGACTCCACGACGGCGGCCTGCGGCGTGACCCCGCAGCCCCAGAACACCGGGACCTCGCCCTCCCGCACGGTCGCGGCGTCCCCGTAGTCCGGCCGGGAGAGGTCGGTGATGCCCAGCTCGGCCGGGTCGCCGACGTGCACGGGGGCGCCGTGCACCGCGGGGTACCGGGCGGTGACCGCCACCGCCCGCTCGACCAGCTCCGCCGGGATCGGCCGCATCGAGACGACCATCGGACCGGCCATCGCGCCCGCGCTGCGGCACCGGCGCGAGGTCCGGTACATCGGCACGTTCCGCCCCTCCTCCAGGTGCCGGACGGGCACGCCCGCCGCGAGCAGCGCCTCCTCGAAGGTGAAGCTGCAGCCCACGAGGAAGGCGACGAGGTCCGCGCGCCAGTACTCCCGGACGTCCGGGACCTCGGCGACGAGCTCGCCGTGCCGGTAGACGCGGTAGAGCGGGATGTCCGTGCGGACGTCGCCCGCCAGGAGGGGGCCGCCGACCTCACCGGGCTCCAGGACGTCGAGCACCGGGCAGGGCTGGGGGTTGCGCTGCGCGAACAGCAGGAAGTCCCACGCCAGGTCGCGCGGCAGCGCGATCAGGTTGGCCTGCGTGTACCCCGGGCACCAGCCCGCGGTGGGGGTGACGAGCCCGGCGCGGAAGCGCTCCCGGGCCTCGGCGGGTGTCGTCACGTCAGCCTCACTCGGACGGGTTGGCCGGGGCGGACCTGGGCGGCACGGTCGACGTCGGCGTCCCGCAGGACGGCGATCACGGGATAGCCGCCGGTCACGGGATGGTCGGCCAGGAAGATCACCGGCTCGCCGCCGGGCGGCAGCTGGATCGCCCCCCGGGCGATCCCCTCGCTCGGTAGCGACCCCGCACCCTCGGCCACCCCCAGGGTGCCGCCGACCAGCCGCATCCCCACCCGGTCGGT
>NZ_JACBXB010000838.1 GCF_013870575.1 Pseudonocardia pini | reverse complement strand
AGTGCGGCGGGGTCGCCGAGGAGGGTGTCGTCGAGCACCAGGGTCACCCGACCGTCCCGGGTTCCCCGGCGGGTGCCTCGGGATCGGCGGTCGGCTCCGCGGGCTCCGCCTCCGTCAACAGCAGCACGGGGATCCCGTCCACGATCGGGTAGCGGCGCCCGCAGGAGGTGCAGACCAGCTCCGCGTCGGCCTGGCGCAGCGCGGCGTGGTCCTCCGCGGGGCAGGCCAGGATCTCCAGAAGCCGGGGGTCGAGCACAGGGGCGGGCATGCTTCTCCTCACGTGTCCTGTCCAGAATGCTGCCAGGGCAGCGGCGCGCGCGCCGGGTCCGTCCGGGTGCGGTCGGGCGCGGGGTGCCCGGCGGGGCCCGCGATCAGGCCCGGACGAGCGCCAGGACCGCGTCCCGCAGCGCCGCGACCGCGTCCGCGTCCGCGGCCTCGACGTTCAGCCGCAGCAGCGGTTCGGTGTTCGAGGCCCGCAGGTTGAACCAGGACCCGTCCGGCAGCGAGACGGTGAGCCCGTCGAGCTCGTCGAACTCCGCCCCGGCGTAGGCCTCGCGGACCGCGGCGACCCGCCCGGCCTGGTCCGTGACGGTGGAGTTGATCTCGCCGCTCGCGGCGTACCGCTCGTAGGACTCCATCAGCTCCGACAGCGGACGGGGCTGCTCGCCCAGCGCGGCCAGCACGTGCAGCGCCGCGAGCATCCCGGAGTCGGCCTTCCAGAAGTCCTTGAAGTAGTAGTGCGCGGAGTGCTCGCCGCCGAAGACCGCGCCGGTCTCGGCCATGGTCTGCTTGATGAACGAGTGCCCGACCCGGGTGCGCACCGGCTTCCCGCCCAGCTCGGCGACCAGCTCGGGGACGGCCCGGGAGGTGATCAGGTTGTGGATCACGGTGGCCCCGGGGGCCTTGGCCAGCTCGCGGGTGGCGACCAGCCCGGTGATCGCGCTGGGGCTGACCGGCTCGCCCCGCTCGTCGACGACGAAGCAGCGGTCCGCGTCGCCGTCGAACGCCAGGCCGAGGTCCGCACCCTCCGCGACCACGGCCTTCTGCAGGTCGACCAGGTTCGCCGGGTCCAGCGGGTTGGCCTCGTGGTTGGGGAAGGTGCCGTCGAGCTCGAAGTAGAGCGGCACGACGTCGAGCGGGAGCCCGCCGAGCACCTCCGGCACGGTGAACCCGCCCATGCCGTTCCCCGCGTCGACCACGACCTTGAGCGGTCGGATCTCGCTGAGGTCGACGAGCTCGCGCAGGTAGGTCGCGTAGTCCTCGACCATCGCGCGCCTGCTCACGGTCCCGCCGCCCGGCCCGTCCGGCACGCCCTGCTCGACGGCCTCGCGGATCGCGGTGAGCCCGGTGTCCTGGCCGATCGGCGTGGCGCCCGCCCGACAGAGCTTGATCCCGTTGTACTTCGCGGGGTTGTGGCTGGCGGTGAACATCGCGCCGGGCACGTCCAGCGTGCCCGCGGCGTAGTAGAGCATGTCCGTGCTGGCCAGGCCGATGTCCACGACGTCGAGCCCCTGGCCGGTCACGCCCTCGGCGAACGCGGCCGCCAGCTCGGGCGAGGAGTCCCGCATGTCGTAGCCGACCGCCACCGTGCGTGCGCCCTCGCCCCCGACGAGACGGGCGAGCGCGGCACCGATCTCCCGCACGGTGTCGGCGTGCAGCTGCTCACCGACGACACCGCGGATGTCGTAAGCCTTGACGATCTGGGTCAGATCCACCTCGGGCACAGGACCGAACCCTAGCGGGCCGCACCGACACTCCTGCCGGTGGTCCGTGCGCTGGTCACCCTCGGTGACCGGGCTAGTCCTCCGGAGGAGTGGGGAGCACCCGGAGATGGCCCCGGCGACCGGTGCTGACGCCCGGTCCGGCCGTCACGTCGACGGCGGCGACCTCGATCGGGCGGTCTGCGCGGCCCGCCTCGCGGACCGCCTCGGCCAGCGCGGTCAGGTCGTCGCTGCTGTGCTGCGGCGGCGCGAACTCGCCCTCGAACCGGACGACCTCCCAGCCCCGGGGGGCGGTGAGCCGGTGGGCGTGCGCGGTGCAGAGGTCGTAGGTGTGCGGCTCCGCCTGCGTCGCCAACGGCCCGACCACGGCGGTCGAGTCGGCGTAGACGTAGGTGAGAGTGGCCACCGCGAGCTCGGTGCAGCCGCTCCGCGAACACCTCCGGACACTCAGCACGTCCCCGACGATAGCCCCCCGCGGGTGCGGTTCCCGGCTGCGACGCGCGGCCTGTTCGCGGGTCGTGTCCCGACCACCGGGGGCGCCGTACTAT
>NZ_JACBXB010000837.1 GCF_013870575.1 Pseudonocardia pini | reverse complement strand
TCACCGCGTCCACCGGCATGTTCCCCACCCGCGTCCGCTTCACCGGCATCGCGCTGGGCTACTCGATCGGCAACGTCATCGGCGGTGGCTTCGGGCCGTACCTGGCCGCCCTGCTGGCCGCGAGGCTGGGCAGCCCGTACGCCCCGATCCTGCTGTTCGTGTTCGCCATCGTCGTCGGGATCGTCGCGATCCTCACGGCGCGGCGCACCCCTCGCTCGGAGGCCGATCCGCAGCCCACCACCGTCGACCCGCTCCGGCTGGAGACCCCGTGACGACCCGACTCACGACACGACCGCGCTGAGCAGGGCGACCGCCTGGAGTCCGGCCCGCTCGGCATCCGGGTGAGCTCCGTCCATCCCTCGGGGGCTACTCATGATCACCATCGGAACCCGGTCGGCACCCGTTCCCGCAGGTGGAAACGACGAAGGCCGGTGGCTCCGTCGAGTTGCCACCGGCCTCCGCCGACCGTCGGGACGACAGGATTTGAACCTGCGACCCCTTGACCCCCAGTCAAGTGCGCTACCAAGCTGCGCCACGTCCCGGCCGCCCCCGTGAGGGCTCGATCAGCCTACCGCACCGCTGATCGCGCTCCGCACCGGCCTGGACGTACGACCCCCCAACTCGTCCGCGAACCCACCGACCTCGGATCCACGATGAGGCACCACCGTGACGGTCGCTCCCGAGTCTTCGCCGGGAGGTGCGGGGGCACCACCGCCGTCGGTCGCCCCGTGGTGGGCGACTTTCGTGGGTACCGCTCGGTAACTACGCGGTCGGCATGCCGAGGTGGGCGGTGCGGGCGGTGGTGGTGCCCGCGTCGACCAAGGGGCGCATGCGGACGCGGCGGGCGTCGTCGTCGATCAGGGGGCACGAGCCGCAGAAGCGCGGCGTGCCGTCCGGGTGGGTCCGGCCGGGGATCCTGTAGTGCAGGCAGCAGGTGCCGCGGACCTGGGCGACCGTCTCCTTGTCCGCCGCGGACAACGGGAACGGGACCGGGCGTGGGAAGCGCACGTCGACGGCGGCGGACACCCGGTCGAGCGTCGACTGGACCCCCGCGAACAGCGCGTGCAGCTCCGCGGGCCGGTCACCGCGGTGCCTGCCCGCCCAGAGCGTGTGCGAGGACAGGGTGTCGCCGAGCCCGCCCCACAGGTTCCGCCTGCCGAAGCGGGTGGTTCGGTACAGCTCCTCGACCACGGGCCCGCACAGCTCGACGAGCAGGGCGGCCATGTCGACGTCGGACGCCACGGGGCAGGTCAGGGCGGCCCGGTCGGTGATGCGGCCGCGGCGGCGGACCGAGACCGTGCCCGGCGTCACGACCGGCACCCGCCCGAACAGCACCGCCGCCACGGCGAGCGGGCGGATCACCGGGCCGGTCAGGCCGCTGAGCAGCGACATCGCCACCTCGGAGGGCGCGCGGCCTTCCCCCGTCAGCTCCGCGACCCAACCGCCGACGTGCGCGGGCAGCTCGGCGAACGGGAACCACTCCGCGCCGCGGACGGGCCCGACGTCGAAGCCGAACCGGGTGTGGACGGCGTCCAGCTGCGCAGCGAGCTCGGCGGGCTCCGTCTCCGATCCCAGGGTCGACTCCGCGGGCTCCGTCTCCGATCCGAGGGTCGACTCCGCGGGCTCCGTCTCCGATCCGAGGGTCGACTCCGCGGGCTCCGTCTTCACGACCCCACCCTCACACACCGGAGGTCGACTCGCCCCGTGACCGTCGCAACCCCGCGGGCGGGGTCTCCGGCGCCAACGGCAGCACCGCCAGCACCCGGAACCCGCCCTCGCAGGGGCCGTGCTCGAGCTCCCCGCCCACCGACCGCACCCGCTCCCCGAGCCCGGCGAGGCCGACGCCACCGGCCCCCAGCCCCCGCACGGGCCGACGGCACGGGCCGTTGCGCACCTCGACCCGGACGGAGTCGGGCCGCCACTCGACCGCCACGCGCACGGACGAGCCGGGGGCGTGGCGGGCGGCGTTCGTCAGGGCCTCCTGGACGACCCGGTACACCGTGTGGTCCGGCGCGATCGGCAGCGGACGGGCGGCACCGAGGGTCTCCCACGTGACGTCGAGCCCGGTCTCGCGGGCACTGTCCACCAGCTCGCCGACGGCGGCGACGCCGGCGTCGGGAGCCGACCCGACCAGGCCCAGGGCACTGCGCATCTCGGCCAACGCCTGCTTGGCCTGCGCCCGGAGCCGCTCGGCCGCCTCCCGCACGGCGGGCTCCTCCGACGACGATCCCGAGCAGCGGCCACCGGACCGCGATCGAGATGGCCCAGGCCAGGGC
>NZ_JACBXB010000836.1 GCF_013870575.1 Pseudonocardia pini | reverse complement strand
GGTCGCGACCATCCGGGTGCCCATCTGCACGCCACGAACGGCGAGGAGACGCCCGCCACCTCACGACGCGAGCGCGGCCACGAGCTCCGGGACCACCGCGTCGAGCGCCGTGTCACGCTGCTCCCCGGAAGCCAGGTCCTTCACCCCGACCGTCCCCGCCTCGAGGTCCCGCTCCCCCAGCACCAGGGCGTACCGCGCCCCGGAGCGGTCCGCGGCTTTCATCGCGCCCTTGACCCCGCGCCCGCCGTAGGCGAGGTCGACCCGAACCCCGGCCTTCCGCAGCGCACCGGCGATCACGACCAGCCGGCGTCGGGCCGCGTCGCCGAGGGGGACCCCGAAGACCTCCACCCGCGCCGTCGACCAGGGCTGGACGCCCTCGACGCCGCAGGCGAGGAGCGTGCGGTCCACCCCGATCCCGAACCCGACCCCGGACAGCGGCTGCCCGCCCAGGGTGGCCATCAGGCCGTCGTACCGGCCGCCGCCGCCGATCCCGGACTGGGCGCCGAGGCCGTCGTGCACGAACTCGAAGGTGGTCTTCGTGTAGTAGTCCAGCCCGCGCACCATCCGCGGGTTGATCGTGTAGGCCACCCCGAGGTCGTCCAGGTGCTGCAGCACCGCGGCGTGGTGCTCCGCGGAGGCCGGGGACAGGTGGTCCAGCAGCAGCGGCGCGTCCTCCATCAGCGCGCGGACCTCGGGGCGCTTGTCGTCCAGCACCCGCAGCGGGTTGATGGCGGCCCGCGCGCGGGTGGCCGCGTCCAGGTCCAGCCCGGCGAGGAAGTCCTGCAACAGCGAGCGGTAGGCCGGGCGGCACGAGGCGTCCCCCAGCGAGGTCAGCTCGAGCCGGTAGCCGGTGAGCCCCAGGGCCTTGAACCCCTCGTCGGCGACGGCGACGACCTCGGCGTCGAGCGCAGGGTCGTCCGCCCCGATGGCCTCGATGCCCACCTGCTGCAGCTGCCGGTACCGGCCCGCCTGCGGCCGCTCGTACCGGAAGAACGGGCCCGCGTACCGCAGCTTGACCGGCAGCCCGGCCCGGTCCATCCCGTGCTCGATGACCGACCGCACGACGCCGGCGGTGCCCTCGGGCCGCAGCGTCACCGACCGCTCGCCGCGGTCCGCGAAGGTGTACATCTCCTTGCTGACGACGTCCGTGGACTCCCCCACGCCCCGCGCGTACAGCCCCGTCTCCTCGAAGACCGGCAGCTCGACGTACCCGTACCCGGCCCGTTCGGCCGCGGCGGAGAGCGTGTCCCGGACGTGGGTGAACCCGGCCGACTCCGGCGGGTAGTACTCGGGGATGCCCTTCGGTGCCGCGAACGGCTGGACCTTCTCCTGGACCGTGCTCACAGACCCGTCCTCACCTGCAGGAACGGGTTCGACGCCCGCTCCCGGCCCACCGTCGTCGTCGGGCCGTGCCCCGGCAGCACCACCGCCTCGTCCGGCCGGCTGAGCAGCCGCTCCCGGATGCTCGTGAGCAGCTGCTCGTGCGAGCCGCCGGGCAGGTCGGTGCGGCCGATCGACCCCGCGAACAGCGTGTCCCCCGCGAGGATCACCTCGGTGCCCTCCTCCGTCCCCGTCGTGAACACGACGGAACCGCGAGTGTGGCCGGGCGCGTGGTCCACGCGCAGCCGGATTCCGCCGAGGTCGAGCTCGGAGCGGTCCGTGAGCTCCTCGACGGTGCGCGGCTCGCGCAGCTCCAGCCTGCCGCCGAAGAACGCGGCGGACTCCTTGCTGATCCCCTTCATCGGGTCGGCGAGCAGCTCGCGGTCCTCGGGGTGGATCCAGGCGGGGACGTCGTGCCCGTCGCACACCGGCTGCACGCTGAAGGTGTGGTCGAAATGGCCGTGGGTGAGCAGGACCGCGACCGGGGTCAGCCGGTGCTCGGCGAGCACGGCCTCCAGCGGTTCGACGGCCTCCTGCCCCGGATCGACCACCACGCACTGCGCCCCGGCGGCGGGGGCGACGACGTAGCAGTTGGTCTGGAACGCTCCTGCGGGGAATCCTGCGACCAGCACCCGACCAGCCTAGACGTGCCGCATACGTCGCTCTCAGGAACGGTCGCTACGCTCCCCGCGATCGTTTCGAGCAGGAGGGCGCAGCACACCGTGGCGACGAACCAGATGCGGCGGGAGGCGGCCAAGCGCAAGCTGGCCAGCCAACAGAAGCGACGTGTGGAGGCCGCGCGAAGGCGCAAGCAGGTCGCCACGATCACCTCCGCCGCGGTGGTGGTCGTGGTGATCGCCGCCGTGGTGCTCCTCGTCACGGCGCCCTGGCAGTCGGACGAGCCCGCCGCGA
>NZ_JACBXB010000835.1 GCF_013870575.1 Pseudonocardia pini | reverse complement strand
CGGCTGCCCCGCAGCGTGCGGGCCCAGATCCGGCAGGCGTGCGCGCTCGACCTGCTCGACGACGAGATGTGCGGCTGGGCGGCCCCCCGTCAGGGCAGGTCGTCCAGCCGGTAGCCCATCCCGCGGACCGTCGCGATGCGGTCCGGGCCGATCTTGCGGCGCAGGTAGCGGACGTAGACGTCGACGACGTTGGACCCCGGGTCGAAGTCGTAGCCCCAGACGTGGCTGAGCAGCTGCTCCCGGGACAGCACCTGGCCCGGGTGCCGCAGGAAGGCCTCGGCCAGCGCGAACTCGCGCGCGGACAGGTCGACCGCGCGCCCGCCCGTCGTGGCCCGGCGGGTGCGGAGGTCCAGCGACAGCCCGCCGCAGGCCAGGACCGTGAGGGCGGCGGTCCGCTCGGGGGCCAGCCGCAGCCGGACCCGGGCGAGGAGCTCCTCGAACCGGAACGGCTTCGGCATGTAGTCGTCCGCGCCGTTCTCCAGGCCCGCCACGGTGTCCCGCACGCTGTCCCGTGCCGTCAGGATGATCACCGGCAACGTCGACCCGCTGCCCCGCAGTGCGGCGAGCACCTCGAAGCCGTCCATCCCGGGCAGCCCGATGTCGAGGACCAGGAGGTCGAAGTCGCCGGTGAGGGCGTAGTCGTGGGCCGCGGGCCCGTCGCCGACCGTGGTGACGGCGAACCCGTTGGCCGACAGACCCTTCTCCACGAACGCCGCGATCCGCGGCTCGTCCTCCGCGATCAGGATCCTCACGCGTGCACTCCCGGCAGGACGAGGGTGAAGGTCGCCCCGCGGCCGGGGACGCTGTTCAACAGCACCCGACCGCCGTGGGCGGTGGCGATGGCGTCCACGATGGACAGGCCCAGACCGGCGCCCTCCGAGTGCGGGCCCGCGGCGCGGGCGAACCGCCGGAACACCCGGTCCCGGTCCTCGACGGCGACCCCCGGTCCGCTGTCGGCGACCCACAGCCGCAGCTCCCCGCCGGAGACCTGCGAGCCGAGCGCGATCCGGTCACCGGGGCGGGTGAAGCGGGTCGCGTTGTCCGCCAACGCCACCACCGCCTGCGTGACGCGCTGCGGGTCCAGCACCGCGTCGACGTCCGCGGCCGTCTCCAGCACCCAGCCCCGGTCGCCGAGCCCGCGGACCTTGTCGAACAGCTCCGCGGTGAGCTCCGCGACGGCGACCTCGCGCGGCGACACGAACTCCGGCTGCTCCGCCTTCGCCAGCAGGAGCAGGTCGGTGACCATGCCGTTCATCCGGTCCAACTCGTCGTCGACCAGCCGGACGGTGTCCCGGACGTCCCTCGGGTCCGCCGGGTCGAGCACCTCGAGGTGGCCCCGGACGATCGTGATCGGTGTGCGCAGCTCGTGGCCCGCGTCGTCGACGAACCGACGCTGGGCGTCCACCCCGGCCTCGACCCGGTCCAGCATCGCGTTGACGGTGCGGGTCAGCTCGCCGACCTCGTCGTCCGGGCCGTCGCGCACCGGGATCCGCCCCGAGAGATCGGTGTCGGTGATGCTCCGCGCGGTCGCCGTGACCGCCCGCAGGGGCCGCAGGATCCGCCCCGCGACGAGCCACGCACCGGCCGCGACCAGCACCGTCGTCCCCACGCCGACGAGCAGCATGAGCAGTGCGGCGCGGTCGGCGAAGGCTCGTTCCTGGTCCGCGAAGTACGCCACCACGACGACCGCGCGCGCCGGGTCCCCGGCGAGCTCCACCGGCACGGCGAGGTAGCGGACCTCGCCCGCGGCGCTGTCGTACGTCCCGCCGACCGGGGCGGTCACGCCGCCCGCGAGCGCGGTGAACCCGGCGTCCTCGCGCAGCAGCACGGGGGCCTGCTGGCGGCTCTCCCAACGGAACGTGCCGTCGACGTAGCCGAGGAACTTCTCGTTGGGGCGGGCCAGGTTGTAGGTGATCGCGGTGCGCAGCACCTCGTCCACGGTGGCGAACCGCAGCCCGGTCGCCGGGTCGAGGCCGGACTCGGTGATCCGGGCGAACTCACCGACCTCGGCGCGCAGCGACTCGTCCATCCGCTCGTCGGTCTCCGCGACGAGCAGCCGCCAGGTCACGAGCGTGACGATCCCGAGCGAGGCCAGGACCAGGAGCAGCACCCAGCCGACGATCCGCGTGCGGGCGGTGGGACGGCGGGCCATGGGCTGCTCCGGGGACGACTGGGGAGCATCCTCGCAAACCGGGCGGGCGAGGACTTCAGCCGTCATCGTCGTCGAGCTCGTCGGAGTCGTCGGTGTCGTCCCAGTCGTCGCTGTCGTCCCAGTCGTCGCTGTCGTCCCAGT
>NZ_JACBXB010000834.1 GCF_013870575.1 Pseudonocardia pini | reverse complement strand
CCGAGCAGGTCCGGCCCCGGCACCGGCTCACCCTGGACCTGCGGACCGCGCTCTCGGCGGGCTGGGGGCCCGTGGAGATCCGGACCTGGCTGGAGGGCGCGCTGTGACCCGCGGGTCAGCTGCCCGAGCGCTCCCGGGTGAAGGTCCAGGCGTCCCCGACCATGGTCTCCAGGCTGCGGGAGGGCTTCCAACCCAGCTCGCTCGCCGCCCGCTCGCCCGAGGCGATCAGCACGGCGGGATCGCCCGCCCGCCGGGGGGCCACGTTCGCGGGGATCGGGTGACCGGTCACCGAGCGGCAGGTCTCCACGACCTGCAGGACCGAGTAGCCGGTGCCGCTGCCCAGGTTGTAGATGGAGTGCGTGCCGGGCTGCGCCTTCTGCAGCGCCAGCTGGTGCGCCTCGGCCAGGTCGTCCACGTGGATGTAGTCCCGCACGCAGGTGCCGTCCGGGGTGGGCCAGTCGTCGCCGTACATGGCCACGGACTCGCGGGCCCCCGAGGCGACCTGCAGCACGATCGGGATGAGGTGGGTCTCGACCGCGTGCCGCTCGCCGTACCGGCCGTGTGCGCCCGCCACGTTGAAGTACCGCAGGCTCACCGCGGCGAGCCCGTGGGCGTTCGCGTACGAGGTGATCATCGTGTCGATCGCGAGCTTGCTCGCGCCGTACGGGTTGGTCGGCCGTGTCGGGGAGTCCTCGCGGATCGGGACCTGCTCGGGCTCGCCGTAGGTCGCGGCCGTCGAGGAGAACACCAGCCGCGGGGTGCCGTGCTCACGGATGGCCTCGAGCAGCCGGAAGGTCGCCACGACGTTGCCGTCCCAGTACAGCTCCGGCTTCGCCACGGACTCGCCCACCAGGGACTTCGCCGCGAAGTGCAGCACCCCGTCGAAACCCTCGGCCAGCAGCGGGCCTGCGGCCTCGGACAGCTCGCCCTCCACGAACCGGGCGCCTTCGGGGACGGCGTCCGCGTGCCCGGTCGAGAGGTCGTCGAGCACCACGACCTCGTGCCCGGCCTCCACCAGATGCGCCGCGTTGACGCTTCCGACGTAGCCTGCGCCACCGGTGACGAGCAGCTTCACGAGGTCCTCCGCTTCTCCGTCGCTCTCGGAGCGGGAACCGTCTCACGACGGGCGCTCCGGTCCGCGTCCGGGTGGGGGACCCCGTGGGTCGGCGGGCGGTCAGACCGCCCGGACGAGGACCGCGTGGGCGATCAGCGGCGCGACCGTGGCGGTCTCGCCGTCCGCGGTCACCGGCACCGCGTCGCCGAAGCGCGGGATGGCCCCGACCTCGACGTCTCGGCCCGGGACGATGCCCGCCAGCTTCAGCTCGCCCATGAGGTCCGCGTCCACCTGGATGTGCTCGGCGATCCGACGCACCTCGACCCGGCCACCGCCGCGGCGGGCGAACTCGTCGAGCCGCTGCAGGCCCACCTCGAGGGTCGGCGGCGCCGAGGCGCGGGCCGGGGTGTCCGCGGTCGCCCGCAGCTCGTCCAGCCCGGGGATCGGGTTGCCGTAGGGCGACACGCGGGGGTCGTCGAGCAGGGCGACGAGCTTGCGCTCCACCGCGTCGCTCATCACGTGCTCCCAGCGGCAGGCCTCGGCGTGCACCAGCTCCCACTCGAGGCCGATGACGTCGATCAGCAGGCGCTCGGCGAGCCGGTGCTTGCGCATCACGGCCACGGCGCGGGAGCGCCCGTCGTCGGTCAGCTCCAGGTGCCGGTCGCCTGCGACGACCACGAGGCCGTCCCGCTCCATCCGCGCCACGGTCTGGCTCACGGTCGGACCGCTCTGCCCCAGGCGCTCGGCGATCCGCGCGCGCAGCGGGACGACGCCCTCCTCCTCCAGCTCGTAGATGGTCCGGAGGTACATCTCGGTGGTGTCGATGAGATCGTTCACGGCCGGCCCCTTCGTTCGTCTGACCAGTCTACCGGCGCTGTTCGGCAGGGCGTCGGCGCCGCGGCCGGTGACGGCCCGCGTCTGGTCGTGAGTGTCGGTACGGATGTCGGTGCGGGTGGGTGTGCGGGTCTCGCGGCCGGTGTCGCCGCATGCCCGAAGGGGGATCCGTCGGGCCGTGGATCGCAGGGCCCCGCGGCGGTCGCCACAGGGGTCACCGTCCGGTGGGGGTGGTGTCCGCTCGGGAGGCCCTGGGAGGGCGTGACGTCCGCCGCCCCGACCCGTCTCGTGCCTACGGCACAGGGTAGACCGTGCAGGATGGTCGGCGTGTCACATCCGAGTAGCAGCTCGAGCGGCCCCGACCCGGGGGCGGACCCCACCACCTGGACCACCCCGGTCGTGGCCCCGGCC
>NZ_JACBXB010000833.1 GCF_013870575.1 Pseudonocardia pini | reverse complement strand
CACGGCGAGGGCGCGGCCCACCAACGCGGCGTCGGACGGCGTGGGCTGCACCCGGCGATTATCCGACGAGCTTCGCCAGCTCCTCACCGAACCCGCAGCGCCGCCCGATCGTGGCCAGCTGCTCGTCCGGGTACAGCTCGAACTCGGTCGCCAGCACGCCCAGCTCGTCCGCGGACAGCCCGAGGTCGGCCAGGATCGCGAGGTCGCCCTCGGGCCACGGGTCGTCGTCGAGTGCGTCCTCGTCCGGCGGGAGCTCCACGCGCAGCAGGTCGAGCACGTCCGCGGCCACGTCATAGTCCAGGGCCGCCGCCGCGTCGGACATCATCAGCGCGACCCCGCCGGGGGTCGGCCGGAGCAGCACGAAGAACTCGTCGTCCACGTCGAGCAGGCCCACGACCGCGCCGGTGGAGCGCAGCCCCCGCAGCTCGGTGATGGCGGCGTCCAGGTCGACGAGTGCCTCCGGGTCCAGCCGGACACACCGCCACCGCCCGTCCTCACGGATCGCGGCGACCGCGAACCCGGGCAGGGACGTGCCCCTCACCTCGGCGGGGGCCTCCACGCTCTGCACAGGCATGGACACACGGTAGGCCGGTTTCCACTGTGGTACAAACCACAATTCGGGTGTTTGTCGCCACGGTGACAGGATCGGGGGATGCGCGACCTGCGTTCCGGTGCGACGAGCGCCCCCGCCGCCCTGCTCGGGGCCGCCCGAGCGCTGCAGCCACGCACCGTCGCGCTCCGCAGGCTGCTCCATCGGCACCCCGAGGTCGGCCTCCGGCTGCCGCACACGCGAGACGCCGTACTGGCCGAGCTGGCGGACCTCCCGTTGCGGATCCACCTGGGTCGAGACGTCACGTCCGTCGTCGCGGTGCTCGACGGGGGCCGCCCCGGCCGGACCACCCTGCTGCGCGCGGACATGGACGCCCTGCCCCTGCAGGAGGAGTCCGGGACGGACTTCGGCTCCGCGACCCCCGGCACGATGCACGCGTGCGGTCACGACCTGCACGTCGCGATGCTCGCCTCCGCCGCCCGACTGCTCTGCGAACGCCGGGCCGAGCTGCCCGGGCGGGTGGTCCTGATGTTCCAGCCCGGCGAGGAGGGCCACCACGGCGCCCGGCACATGATCGACGAGGGTCTGCTGGACCGGCACGGCCCCGGCGGACGGCCGGACGAGGCGTTCGCGCTGCACGTCAGCGCCACGATGCAGTCCGGCGAGCTGCACACCCGACCGGGCCCGATCATGGCGGCCGCGGACGTCCTGCGGGTCACCGTGACCGGGCGGGGCGGGCACGCCTCGGCGCCGCACCACGCCGTGGACCCCGTCCCGGCGGCCGCGGCGATGGTCGGCGCACTGCAGACGATGATCACCCGGCGGGTCGACACCCACGACCCCACCGTGCTGACCGTCAGCCGGATCACCGCCGGGACCACGGACAACGTCATCCCCGAGACGGCCGAGCTGGTCGGCACCCTGCGCACGATGTCGGAGCCGGTCCGGCGCGCCGTCCGGACCGAGATCGAGCGGGTCTGCACGCACACCGCCCTGGCTCACGGCTGCACGGCCGTCGTGGAGGTCGAGCGCGGCTACCCCGTCACCGTGAACGACCCGGCGGCCACGGCCCGGCTCGCGGACGTGGGGCGACGACTCCTCGGGGACACCCGGGTGTGCACCATGCCGACGCCGATCATGGGCGCCGAGGACTTCGCCTACGTCCTGGAGAAGGTCCCCGGCGCGCTCGCCTTCCTCGGCGCCTGCCCGCCCGGGACCGCCCCGCACGAGGCCGCGCCGAACCACTCCAACCGCGTGCGGTTCGACGAGTCCGCGATGCCGGCCGGGGTGGCCCTCTACGCCGCGCTGGGGATGAGGTGAGATCAGGGGCGTGACGAGCCTGCGCGATCTCTCCCTGGCCCTCCGCTCCGGGGAGCTGTCCCCCGTCGAGCACGTCCGGGACACGCTGGACAGGCTCGCCGCGGACCCGTTGAACGCCGTCGTGGCGCTCGACGAGGGCGCGCTCGCCGTCGCCGAGGAGCGGGCCGCGGAGCTGGCCCGGCACGAGTGGCGCGGGCCGCTGCACGGGGTCGCCGTGGGGGTGAAGGACCTGTTCGACGTCGTCGGGCTGCCCACCCGCGCGGGCTCGGACGTCCTGCCGGGCACGCCTGCGGCGAGCGAGGGCCCCGTGGTCACCAGGCTGCGCGAGGCGGGCGCGGTGATCGTCGCCAAGCTCGCCACGCACGAGTTCGCCTACGGCCCCACCGGCGACGTCTCGGCGACCGGCCCGGTGCACAACCCGCACGACCC
>NZ_JACBXB010000832.1 GCF_013870575.1 Pseudonocardia pini | reverse complement strand
AGGTCCAGCCTGCGCGGCCGGGCGCCGGTCGCGAGGACGAGGTGGTCGTAGCGGGCGATGATCCCGCCACCGATGTGGACGGTCCTGGACTCCCGGTCGATGTGCCGGGCCGGGACGGGCACCACGGAGATGTCGCGGTCCTTGTAGAACGCGGAGGGCCGCAGGGGCTCCGGCACGGCGTCGGCCTCGAGGAGCTCCTTCGACACCGGCGGCCGCGCGTAGGGCAGCTCGGCCTCGCCGGAGACCAGGGTCACCGGGCCCTCGTAGCCGCGGTCGCGCAGCGAGTCCGCGGCCTGGACCCCGGCGTGACCGGCGCCGACGATCACCACACCGTCTCTCACTGCTGCTCCTCCGGCACGCGCACGACCAGCTGGGCGTCGCCGGCGGGCTTCAGCTGACAGGCCAGCCTGCTGTTGTCCTTGCGGGGCGAGGCGGTCCACTCGAGCATCGCCTCCTCGTCCTCGCCGGGGGGCAGGAACGACTCGGTGCTCTCGTCGAGGTAGACGTGGCAGGTCCCGCAGGTCGCGGCGCCACCGCACTCGCCGATGATGCCGGGGACCCGGTGGGCGAGGGCCGCCTGCATCACGCTCGTCGAGGGCGTGGTGGTGATCGTCTGGTTGGAACCGTCCGGGAGGACGTACGTGACGGTGGGCAAGACAGTTCTCCTGAGGTGGTGCGGGCGGTCCGTGGGCAGGGACGGTCGGCGGCGGTCACCGACGCCGGTCGAGCCAGCCGGCGACGAGATCGGCCTGCCTGCGGGGACAGGCGGCGAGCGCGACCTCGACGTCGCGTCCGATCTGCATGCGCAGCCTGCGCTCGAGGTCGTCGAGGCCCGCTCGGTCGAACGGGGTGGGCGAGAGCAGGAAGTGCAGGATCTCCTGGTCGGTCACGGCGATCAGGCCGTGCCCGGCGACCTGTCCGGGCAGCGACACCCCGACCCAGGTCAGGGCGGCGCGCACCGCCGCTCGGGCCTCGACCTCGCGGTCGAGGCCTGCGGGCGGCGGCTCCGGGCGGGGCCCGAGGATCCCCCAGCGGGCCAGGTACCGCGCCACGGTCACGGTGCTGAGCGTGACCGCGAGGTCGCGGCGGATCAGCTCGGCGACCGAGCGGCGGGTCCAGAGCAGCCACGGCAGACCCTGGGCGTCGGGCGGCCCGGCGGCCAGGGTCGTCAGGACGCGCTCCTGCTGCCAGGGGGCGAGGCTGAGCCGTTCCCCCGGCCGCCGGCCGCGTCGTCCCGGCCGGAACGACGCCTCGCCGCTCTCCCGGAAGGCGCGCACCCATTGGCCCACGGCCCGGCGGGACACCCCCAGCTGGAGCGCGACCTGGATCTGCGGCACGCCGGCCTCGACCGCACCCACGGCGCGCCTGCGCAGCTTCTCCAGGTCCTCCGGCGGCAGCCCGCGGGCGTCCGACGAACGTCCGAGCTCCTCGTCCTGCATGGCTGCAACGGCCCTCTGTTCGAAGGGTATCTGTTTTCTCGCGCTATCGTTGTACGAAGTTTGCGCGGCCTGGCGCGGCGAAAAGCGGACCGCCATGAATGGAGCACCTCCTCGTTGCTGGGTCTGCCGGTGGTGCTCCGCAAATCAAGCCGGGTTCCGTGTCGGAACGGTTCCGTGGTCGTAAACCGGACGTAAAAGAGGGCTCATAAAGACTCTGTTCACACGGTGAGAGCGGCCCTCACTCGATCGTGCCTGCAGCTACGAAACATGCACACGCTGCGAAAGTTTCGCTGCGTTACCAGGAGGTTCCGTTCGGATTGCCGGCTGACACCGCTGGTTGGCACCCTGCACGGCGGCCCAGCGAAAGTAATTGAGTGCGCAGTCCGACGGCCCGGTGCCACCTTTTTCGTGGCAGGTTCACCTGACAGGCTGACTGCCCTCGTTCTCACCTGCCGCGGCCTGCTGGAATGGGCGCTGTTTAACCTTGCCGACACGGACAAACAGAATCCGTTAACCCGCTTGCGTTTAGCTGATCCAGCTTCGCCGCGACCAGGTCGGCGGAAGCTGCTGAACCATTCGCGTTCGCCAGAGGAAACTGATGTCCGAATCCGCTCCCCCCGACCCCCCGAGGGGCAGGCGACACGGTCGCCTCGCCGCCGTGGGACTGCTGGCCGCGGCCGCCGTCGCGGCGTCGCTCGTGACCGTCGTCTTCACCGGGGGTGCCGTCCAGAGGGGCCCGGCGCCGATCACCTTCTCCCTCACGGACGAGAACGGCAAGTGGTTCGACTCGGGCCGGAACCTGTTCGGCGGCCAGTCGCTCGCCGTCGCCGTCCTGCCCCGGGTCCCCGCGGGTGCCGACGCCGAC
>NZ_JACBXB010000831.1 GCF_013870575.1 Pseudonocardia pini | reverse complement strand
TCAACCCGTCGTCCACCCCGGGACGGTAACGACCGATGATCGCCCGCCGCCTCCGGTTTTCGCGCACACGACGACGGCCCCGGACCTGCTCGGTCCGGGGCCGCCGTCGGTGGAGCCTCTAGTCCAGGTAGTCCCGCAGGACCTGGGACCGCGACGGGTGCCGCAGCTTCGACATCGTCTTCGACTCGATCTGCCGGATCCGCTCACGGGTGACCCCGTAGACCTGGCCGATCTCGTCCAGCGTGCGGGGCTGGCCGTCGGTGAGGCCGAACCGCAGCCGCACGACGCCCGCCTCGCGCTCGCTCAGCGTGGCCAGCACCGACTGGAGCTGGTCCTGCAGCAGCGTGAAGCTCACCGCGTCGACCGCGACGACCGCCTCGGAGTCCTCGATGAAGTCCCCGAGCTGCGAGTCGCCCTCGTCGCCGATGGTCTGGTCCAGCGAGATAGGCTCCCGGGCGTACTGCTGGATCTCCAGCACCTTCTCGGGAGTGATGTCCATCTCCTTGGCGAGCTCCTCCGGGGTGGGCTCACGGCCCAGGTCCTGGAGCAGCTCGCGCTGGATGCGACCCAGCTTGTTGATGACCTCGACCATGTGCACCGGGATACGGATGGTGCGGGCCTGGTCGGCCATCGCGCGGGTGATGGCCTGCCGGATCCACCACGTGGCGTACGTCGAGAACTTGTAGCCCTTGGTGTAGTCGAACTTCTCGACCGCGCGGATCAGACCGAGGTTGCCCTCCTGGATCAGGTCCAGGAACGCCATCCCGCGGCCGGTGTAGCGCTTGGCCAGCGACACGACGAGGCGGAGGTTCGCCTCGAGCAGGTGGTTCTTGGCGCGCTCGCCGTCCCGGACGATCCAGCGCAGGTCCCGGCGCAGCTGCGGGGAGAGCTTCTCGCTCGCCTCGATGGCGCGGCGCATGCGCTCGGCGGCGTAGAGGCCCGCCTCGATGCGCTTGGCGAGCTCGACCTCCTCCTCCGCGTTGAGCAGCGCGACCTTGCCGATCTGCTTCAGGTACGCGCGGACCGAGTCGGCGGAGGCGGTGAGCTCGGCGTCCTTGCGCGCCTGGCGCAGGGCCTCCGACTCCTCCTCGTCCCAGACGAACTCGTTCGGCTTCTGCTGGGACGAGCGCGTGGTCGGGGCCCGCCGGTTCGCACCGGTGTTGGTGGGCTCCTCCTCGTCGTCGTCCTCGTCGTCGTCGTCCGAGTCGTCCGCCGCCGTGTCCTCGGCGGTGTCCTCCTCGACGTCCTCGATCTCGACGTCCTCGAGCTCGACGTCGCCGGGGGCGATGTCACCCTCGTCGAGGTCGACGGCGTCCTCGTCGCCGTCGCCCTTCTTCTTGGGCGAGGCCTTGGTGCTCCCGCCGGTCTTCGCGCCGGGAGCGGCCTTGGCCCGTCGAGCGGGCCTCGCCTTCGTGGCGGTGCCCGCGCCGCCCCCGCGTGCGGGAGCGGTCGCCGTCTCGTCCACGGTCGAGTCGGTTCGGGTTGCGGAGTCTGCGGCTGCCACCTAGGCCCTCTCGCTGCGTGCGCTTGCGGTCCGCCGGATCTCGAGTACGAACGCGGCGTGCGTCTTCAGACGCGCTGCGCTGGTCGGTCCGGCCGGCTTCGAGTGGACCTCGCCTCGCCGGTCGCCGTCGTTTCTCGTGGGTCGGCGCGCGTCCCGGGGGCGGGGTTCCCTCGTCATTGTAGCTACGCGTTCCGGGGATGCTCGCCGGTCACGTGCACTTCGGGGCAGCCGCATCGGTTCAGAGGGCCCTTGACGTCGCCGGACGGTCTGTGCGGATGACCCGGACGGCCCACCGAGTGACGTGCCGAACCCCGTGTGGACCTGCGGACTGTGGTCGGATGGGGGACATGGCCCCCCGCCCCACCGGCGTCCCCGCCGCGGATCCGACCGCGTTGCCCGCTCCCGCCGAGCTCGACGAGCTCCGGCGTGTCGCCGAGCGTGTCGCGGGCGAGGCCGCCGCCCACCTCCGCACTCTGCCGGCTCCGCGGGAAACCGGCGAGGTGAGCACGAAGAGCACGCCCACCGACGTCGTCACCGAGTCCGACCAGGCCCTCGAACGGCTCGTCCGGGAGCGGCTGGCGCAGCTGCGTCCGGGGGAGCCCGTGTTCGGCGAGGAGGCGGCCGGGGACGCGGCCGCGGCGCGCTGGGTCGTCGACCCGATCGACGGCACCGTGAACTACCTCTACGGGCTGCCCTGGTACGCCGTGTCGGTCGCGGCGGTCGTCGACGGGGTGTCGGTCGCCGGCGCGGTGGTGGAGCCCGCGAGCGGACGGGTGTGGAGCGCGGCGGCGGGCCAGGGCGCGACCTGCGACG
>NZ_JACBXB010000830.1 GCF_013870575.1 Pseudonocardia pini | reverse complement strand
CCGTCGGGCGACCGTGGGGCGCAGGGTCGTCGGAGGCGCCGGGTGAGTCCCCGCAGGCGGCTGCTCGCGGTGATCGTCGCGGGGCTGGTGCTGGTGGCGGTGGTGGTCGTCGGGGTGCAGCTGGTCCCGGGGCCGAGCGTCGACCCGGACGCGCGGCCCGCGCAGGACCGCCCGGGGACCGTGCTGCTCGTGCCCGGGTACGGCGGCGGCCGCGACGGGCTGCTGCGGCTCGCGGCGCGGATCGAGGCGACCGGGCGTCAGGCCGAGGTGCTCACCCTGGTCGGCGACGGCACCGGTGACCTCTCCGCCCAGGTCCGGGTGCTCGACGCGGCCGCGGACGCCGCGCTGGCGGCGGGCGCCCCGTCCGTCGACGTCGTGGGGTACAGCGCAGGTGGCGTGGTCGCAGGCCTGTGGGTGGCCCGGGACGACGGCGCGGCGAAGGCCCGCCGGATCGTCACGATGGGCTCCCCGCTGAACGGCACGACGCTCGCCGCCGCCGTGGTCAGCCAGGCCCCCGACGCCTGCCCCGCGGCGTGTCGCCAGCTCGCGCCGGGTTCCGCGGAGCTGGGCGAGCTCTCGGGGGTGGGGGCCGAGGTGCCGTGGCTGTCGATCTGGACCGCGGACGACGAGACCTCCACGCCCCCGGACACCGCGCGGCTCCCCGGCGCGACGAACGTCGAGGTCCAGCAGGTCTGTCCCGGCGCGCGGGTGTCCCACTCGGGCCTGCCCACCGACGGCACGGTCGCGGAGCTGGTCCTGCGCGGCCTCGACGCCGCCCCGATCGATCTGGCGGGGGCGAGCTGCGCGAGCGCTCCATGATCGCCGGTAGCGTGCGCTCAGCGCGGTGCCGGCAGCGTTGTGTGCACCCAGCTGCCGATCTTGCCGCGCTGACCGCACGAAACGTGCGATCGTGAACCGGCGAACCGCACCTAGGTCGTGATGTCCTTGGTCGAGAAGTTCGCCCAGGCGGCGCCGAAGGCCACGACCACGTACCCCAGCTGCACCACCGCACCCTCCCGGACGTCCGTCCAGAGGATCGGGTCGCGGTAGAGGTCGATCCAGGCCAGCCAGTGCGCGGTCGGCAGGAAGGGCTCGATCGCTGCGGCGGCGTCGAGCGGCTGCAACGCCGCACTGGCCACGACCAGCGCCAACACCCCGAGCGCTGCGGCGAGTGGGGAGTCGGTGAGCGTCGACAGGAAGAGCCCGACCGCGCCGAGCGCGAGCATGCAGAGAGCCAGGTACCCGACGGTCGCGGCGGTCCGGAACGCGACGTCCGCCGGCGTCAGCTCCACCCCCGACAGCGACGGGATGCTGCCGCCGCCACCCAGCGAGGCGTCCGGCCCGAAGCCGAACGCGAGCACCCCGACGACGTACGACACGACCGTCACGAACACCACGGCGAGCAGCACGAACGCGGCGACCGAGACCAGCTTCGCCACCAGCAGCGTCACCCGCCGCACCGGCCGCACCAGCAGGTACCGCAGGGTGCCTGCCGCGGCCTCGCCCGCGATCGTGTCCCCGGCGACGACCGCCACGGTGATCGGCAGGAACACCGGGATGACGAGCGCGAGCGCCGCCGCCGGGAAGATCTGCCCGTTGCTCACCACGGCCGAGAGGAACGCGCCGCCGCGCCCGGGTGGCGGGGCGAGCCGGGTCGTGGCGAGCAGGACCGCCACCAGCGTGGGCAGCGCGCAGAGCAGGGCCCAGCACAGCCAGACCCGGCGCTTGCGCAGCATCAGCCGCAGCTCGACGCCGATCACGAACGGTCCACCCGGTCGTTGCCCGCTCCCGTCACGGCGAGCACCACCTCTTCCAGCGTCCGGTGTTCCGTGGTCAGCCCCGCCACCGGGACCCCCGCCGCCACCAGCTGCGCGTTGAGCCGTGCGGGATCGTTCCCCGTCACCGTGACGAGATCCCCCGATCGGGCGACGACCTGGCCGTCGAGCACCCCGACGACGCCCGCCGGGTCGGGCGTCCGGACGAGGATCCGGCCGGTCGGGGCACGCAGCGCGGCGAGGTCGGAGGTCAGGGCGAGCCGTCCCCGGTCCATCACGCCGACGGCCGTGCACAGGGCCTCGACCTCGGACAACAGGTGCGAGGACAGCACGACGGTGGTGCCCGCCGCGTTCAGCTCGGTGAGCAGCGCGCGCATCTCCTGGATCCCGCGGGGGTCGAGGCCGTTGGTGGGCTCGTCGAGCAGGAGCAGCTCGGGCTCACGGAGCAGCGCGGCGGCGATGCCGAGCCGCTGCCGCATGCCGAGCGAGTAGGCCCGCACTGGTCGTCGGTCGACGGCGAGGGCCTCGTTGTCCGTCCACTCCTCGCGCG
>NZ_JACBXB010000829.1 GCF_013870575.1 Pseudonocardia pini | reverse complement strand
TCCCGGCCGCGTAGTCGCGGTTGTTCTGCGCGTCCGCGCGGCCGTCCCGAGTCCCGCACCCGCCAGCCTGCCAGCCAGGCGTGGACACCGCGCAGGCAGTGCGGGTCGTCGAGCTGGGCGGCCAGCACCGGCGTGACGCCGAGGGTGAGCACGTCCTCGCGGCCCTCCGCGGCCAGCTCGCGCAGCATCGCGGCCAGCGGCAGGTAGGACTGGGCCCAGGCCTGGTAGAGCCACTCCTCGCCGACCGGCCAGCGGCCGTGGTGGGCGACCCAGGGCAGGTGGCTGTGCAGGACCAGGCAGAGGGTTCCCCTCATCGGCGCCCGCCCGTGCCGGTCCTCACGCCGTCGCCGTGACGAGCAGGTCGAGGCTCGCGGCCGGCTCGTCCGGGGTGAGCAGGAAGTCGTCCGCGGTGATGGCGGCGACGTCCGCGAGCAGGTCCGCGGGCCAGGTCCCGTGGCCCAGGGCGACGGCCACCTGGGCGTCGACGAGGGAACCGCCGTGTCGCGCGTCGAGCTCGCGCAGCCGTGGGCCGTGGTGCAGGCCGAGCACCTCGACGGTGCCGAACCCGCTGTCTCGCACCAGGTCCGCCAGTTCGGTGGGGGACAGCTCGCGGGTGTGGAACGGGTTGAGCGGGGTGTCGCGACCGGGGGAGAACGTGATGCGGTTCGGGGTGGAGACGAGCAGCTCGCCGCCCGGCGCGAGCACCCGGCGGCACTCGCGCAGGAAGCCCTCCTGGTCCCAGAGGTGCTCGATGACCTGCAGCGACACGACCACGTCGACGGCGCCGTCGGCGAGCGGCAGCGCCACGAGGTTGGCTCGCGCGGCGTGGACCCTCGGGTAGCGGCGGGCGACGTGCGCGGCGGTGAGCGCGTCGTAGTCCAGCGCCAGGACCCGCTCCGCGACGCCGGCGAGCAGCTCCGCCCCGTACCCTTCTCCGCAGCCCGCCTCGAGCACGGTCCGACCCGCGCAGCGCGGCGCCAGGGCGGCGTAGACGGCCTCGTGCCTGCGGAACCAGTAGTTCTCGTGCGCGATCCCGGGGACGGTCCGCTCGCCCGTCAGGGGGAGAGTCTCCACCACCCCGACGCTGTCAGACCCCGGCGAGTGCCTGCTCACCGGGGTCGGGGACGTCAGCCGGCCAGGTGGGCCGCGGCGGCGATCACCGAGGCGTACTGGGTGGCGACCAGGGTGCGGATCGGGATGGGCTGGGCCTGGGAGTCCGCGGCGGCCGCGGCGAGCCAGGACTCGTAGCGGGCGGCCAGGTCGGCGTGGGCGCGGCGGATCCTCGGGCGGACGTTGCCCAGCGCCAGCTCCGCCTCCAGCGCACGCACGAGCATGCCGCCGTAGCGGAGCCGGAACATGTGCACGGTGTCCGCCACGGACACCACCTCGGCCACGGTGGCGGGCCGGGTCGCGGCGGGGTCGGCGGCCCGGTGCGCCATGTCCTCGGCGAGGTCGGCGGTGGTGCGGGCGTAGAACCGGGTGGCCCGCAGGAACGGGGACTCGACGCTGGTGAGGCCGTCCACCGCGGTGAGCGTGTCGCCCAGCACGCCGGCCAGCTCGGCCATGTCGGCGGCGTGCCTGCGCAGCGGGGCCGCGTAGGGCTCAGCGGCGGGCGAGGTGTCCGAGAAGCGGGCGTCCTGCCAGTAGGGCAGCTCGCTGACCAGCGTCAACGTGCCGTGCGGCTCCGCGTAGGAGGCCGTGGAGTTGCCGCCGGACACGGCGTCGGTGCGGCCGGTGCGGGCGTAGTGCTCGTAGGCGTCCCGGACGTCGAGCGTCCTGTACACGCCGTCGGCCAGCACCGGGATCCACGGCGCCTCGGGCTCGCCGCGGTGCAGCGGCAGGCCCAGCGCCCCGGGCACGCCCTGCAGCACGGGGTACAGCTCGGGGACGTCTCGGCTGAGGTAGTAGTACACGCCGCCCAGCTCGGCGTTGTGCAGCGAGGCCATCAGCGCGGGCCGGTGCGCGTCGATCAGCCGCATGAGCGCGAAGGTCTCGGGGAGCACCGCGTCGAAGTAGGCGGTGCCGTGGTCGAGCGGGAAGGTCCACTCCACCTGCTCGGCGCCTGCAGGCCGGTAGAAGTGCCGCGCGTAGTGCTCCCGGGTGAAGGGCCCGGCGAGCCAGCCCTCGTTGAGCCGCAGCCCGTCCGGGTCGATGCAGGGGACCAGGTGCCAGGTGTGGCCGAGGCGGGCACGCAGGTCCGCGTCCTCGGCCAGCCTGCGCGCGAGGTGCAGGGTGGTGAGGCCGCCGATCGGCTCGTTGGGGTGCGGCAGCCCGAACACGACGGCCTCGGGCTCGCTCCCCGTCCCGGAGCCGCCCCGGATCGTCAGGCA
>NZ_JACBXB010000082.1 GCF_013870575.1 Pseudonocardia pini | reverse complement strand
GGTCGTCGCGGCGTACGACTTCGGGCGGTTCCGCAGGCTCGTCGACGTCGGCGGGGGCACCGGGATCCTGCTCGACGCCGTGCGGGCGGCCACCCCGGGCCTCGACGGCGTGCTGTTCGACCGGCCCGAGGTGGTCGAGCGCGGCCCCGCCGACCTGGACCGGATCGGCGGGGACTTCTTCACCTCGGTCCCCTCCGGCGGGGACGGCTACCTGCTCTCCCGCGTCCTGCACGACTGGGCGGACGCGGAGGCGCTGCGGATCCTGCGGGCCTGTCGCGCCGCGATGCCCGTGGGCACCCCCCTGCTGGTCGTCGAGGCCGTGCTGCCGGTGAAGGCGCGGGAGGCCCCCGCCGTCGTCCGGATGGACGCGACGATGCTGCTGCTCGCCACCGGCCGGGAGCGGACCGAGCGGGAGTTCGCCGAGCTGTTCGACGCGGCGGGGTTCAGCCTGGTCCGGACGGTCCCGGCAGGCGGCGTGGTCGTCCTGGAAGCGGTCTGATCACGCCTGGCACGTGGGGCACCAGAAGAGGTTCCGGGCCAGGTGGGTGGCGCGCGCGACGGGCGTGCCGCAGACCAGGCACGGCTTGCCCGCCCGCCGGTAGGTGTAGACGACGCTCGCGCACACGCTCCCCCGGTCCGGGGGTTCCAGCCGGGCGGGGTCGTGCTCGGGCCGCAGGGTCTCGATCCGGCCGCGCCGCTCGCCCGCGCGCAGCATGGCGCTGAGGTCGGCCCACAGGGCGTCGAACCGCGCACGGCCCAGCTCACGGCCCGGTAGCCGGGGCGGGAGGCCGCAGCGGAAGAGGGTCTCGGCGCGGAAGACGTTGCCCAGCCCCGCGATCACGCTCTGGTCCATCAGCAGGGTCGCGAGCGGGGCGCGGGAGCGGGAGATCCGGGCCCAGGCCTCCTCCGGGTCGGCGTCGGCGCGGAGCGGGTCGGGGCCGAGGCGGGCGCGGATCGCCTTGACCTCGACGTCGGTGAGCAGGGCGCAGGCCGACGGTCCCCGCAGGTCCGCGTAGTGGGTCTCCCCGACCATCCGCATCCGGACCTGGCCGCGCGGCGGCACCTCCGGCCGCCGTCGGTTCGGGAAGCTGCCCCACAGACCGAGGTGCACGTGCACCGCGAGATCCGGTCCGTAGTGCTGGAACAGATGCTTGCCGTGGGCCTCGACGCTTTCGAGGACCCGCCCGTCGACCAGCTCGGCGTCCGTGGCGAACCGGCCCTGGGGGCTGGACACGGCCACGGGAGCGCCCGCGAACCGGCTGCGCTGCAGCCGGGCCATGCGGTGGACGGTGTGACCTTCGGGCATGGGCCGAGCGTGCCCGCTGCCGCCGGATCCCGCGCGCCGACCGCGGGTCCCCCACTTCGGACGCGCGAGTCCCCCGGTATCAACGCGCGAGTCGGACAGGTTCTCAGGCCTGGCAGGTGGGGCACCAGAAGAGGTTGCGGGCGGCGTGCACGGCGGTGCGCACCTCGGTACCGCAGACGTGGCAGGGCATCCCGGCGCGCCGGTAGACGTAGACCTCGCCGCCGTGGCGGTCCTTGCGCGCGGCCTGGCCCTTGCGGCGGGGGTCGTCCTCGGGGCGGACCGTGTCGATCCGGCCGCGGCGCACCCCGTCCTTCATCAGGACGACGAGATCGGCGGCCATCGCGTCCCAGGTGCCCCGGTCCAGGGCCCTGCCGCTGGTCTGCGGGTCGAGCCCGTGCCGGAACAGCAGCTCCGCGCGGTACACGTTCCCCACGCCGGAGACCACCGTCTGGTCCATCAGCAGCGTCGCGAGCGGGCTCGTGCTCCGCGAGATGCGGGTCCAGACCCGCTCCGGGTCGAAGTCCCGGCGCAGCGGGTCCGGGCCCAGGCGCTCGCGGATGGCCTTCACCTCGGCGCGGGTGAGCAGCTCGCACGCCGTGGGGCCGCGCAGGTCGGCGTAGTGGCTCTCCCCCACCAGCCGCATCCGCAGCTGGCCGCGGGGCTCGGGGGCGGGCAGCTCACCCTCGTCGAACGTCCCGTACAGGCCGAGGTGGACGTGGACGATCTCGTCCCGCCCGAAGGTGTGGAACAGGTGCTTCCCGTGGGCCTCGGCCCGCTGCAGCACGGTCCCGTCGAGCAGCGCGGCGGAGTCCGCGAACCGGCCCTGCGGGCTCGTGACCCGGACCGGCCTGCGGCCGAACAGCCTCTGGTGCCGCTTGGCCAGCCGGTGGAGGGTGTGGCCCTCAGGCACTCGTCTGCTCGTAGGCGGCGAGCTGGTCGATCCGGCGCTGGTGCCGCTCGCCCTGGCTGAACGGGGTGGCCAGGAAGGCCTCGACGATCGCGATCGCCTCCGCCTCGGTGTGCTGGCGGGCGCCGATGCCGACGACCTGGGCGTCGTTGTGCTCGCGGCACAGCTTCGCCGTCTCCAGGTTCCAGGCCAGGGCCGCCCGGATGCCCTTCACCTTGTTCGCGGCGATCTGCTCGCCGTTGCCCGAACCGCCGATCACGACGCCGAGGCTGCCGGGGTCCGCCACCACCTTGCGGGCGGTGTCGATGCAGAAGGCCGGGTAGTCGTCCTCCGGGTCGTAGGTCAGGGCGCCGACGTCCACGACGTCGAATCCCTTGGCGCCCAGGTGCTTCACCAGGGCCGCCTTCAGCTCGAAGCCGGCGTGGTCACTGCCGAGGTAGACGCGCACGGTGCGATCCTGCCGTATGCGCGAGATCGCCGGAGTGGACGGGGTACCCGGGGGCTGGGTCGTGGCCCGGTTGCGCGGGTCCGCCGTGAGCTGGTCCGTGGTGCCGGACGCGCCCTCGGTCCTGGAGGTCACCGCGGGGTGTGCGGCCGTCGGGGTGGACATCCCGTTGGCCGTGCCGGTCTCCGGGGGGCGGCCGTGCGACGGGCTGGCCGCGGCCCGGCTGGGCCGCGCCCGGTCGTCGATCTTCCCGGCGCCGCCGCGGGCGGTCCTGGAGTGTCCGACGCACGCCGCGGCCGTGCTGCTGTCCCGGGAGCTGACCGGGCGCGGGATCAGCATCCAGACCTACAACATCCGCAGGCAGATCCTCGACTGGCTCGCGGTCGACCTGCCACCGACGGTCGTGGAGGTCTCCCCCGAGCTGGCCTTCCGCGGAATGGCACCGGACGTGGGGTTCGTGCCGAAGAAGTCCGCGCGGGGGGCCGGTCAGCGGATCGCCGCGCTGGGCGCCTGGCTCACGCCCGCGGTGTTCGCCGACCTGCCTCCCGGCGCCCGCCTCGACGACTGCCTCGACGCCCTCGCCTGCACCTGGTCCGCCGCCCGGTTCGCCTCCGGTGAGGCCGAGATCCTGGGCGGCGAGCCGGGCGAGGGCGGCCGGGTGATGCGAGTGGCCCTCTGACCCGCGAGTCCCCCACTTCCGACGCGCGAGTCGGACACCAGGGCCCGCGAGTCCCCCACTTCCGACGCGCGAGTCGGACACCAGGGCCCGCGAGTCGGACGTCGTCGAGGCGGTCGTCGAGGCGTCGTCGAGGCGTCGTCGAGACGGCCGTCGGGGGCTCGTCAGCCCGGGACCCTGTCGAGGAAGCCCACGACCAGGGCGATCCGGCCGTCCTCGGCGAGGGTCACGGCGTCCGCGCCGACCACCGGGGGTTCGGCGCCCTCCGGGCCCAGGCCCCACCGGAAGCGGACGACGTCGTGGTGGCCGTCCGGCTCGCCGACCGGGCTGAAGGTGAAGCCCGGGAACTGCTGGTGCACCCCGCCGATCAGGGCGACGATGGCCTCGTGGCCCGTGACGTCGGCGAGCGGGTCGACGTAGCGGGCGTCGTCGGTGAACACCGCGGCGACGGCCTTCGCGCGCTGCTCGGCGTCGGTGGTGTTCCAGGCGGTCAGGTACTCGTTCACGATCTGCGTCATGGGTGCGAGCCTGCCGCCGCGGCTGCGGCCGGTCGATGACGCCGGAGGTAATCTCCGACCGTGCGAACGGCGGGGATCGTGCTGGCGGGGGGCCGGTCCTCGCGGATGGGGCGGCCGAAGGCCTGGCTGGACTGGCGGGGCATCTCCCTGCTGCAGCACGTCACGCAGGTGGTCGGCGAGGTCGTCGACGGGCCGCTCGTGGTGGTCCGCGCGCCCGGTCAGGAGCTTCCGGAGGTCGAGGCGGAGGTCGTCGCGGACCCGGTCGAGGGACGCGGGCCGTTGCAGGGCATCGCGGCCGGGCTCGCCGCCGTCGGGGGGCGGGCGGACGCCGCGTTCGTCGCCTCGGTCGATCTGCCGCTCCTGCATCCGGCGTACGTCCGGCGGGTCCTGGACCTGCTCGGCGACCACGACGTCCTGCTCCCGGTCGTCCACGGCCATCACCAGCCACTCGCCGCGGCGTACCGCACGAACCTCGCCCCGCTCGTCGAGACGCTGATCGCCGAGGGCCGCAGCAGGCCGCCGGACCTGTTAGCGACCGTCGACACGCACCGCGCGGAGGCCGCCGAGCTGCTCGCCGATCCGGCCCTCGCGGCCGCCGATCCGGAGCTGTCCTCCCTGCTCAACGTGAACACCCCTGTGGAGTACGCCGCCGCGCTCGATCATCATCGAGCGGTGTCGTTCTCCGAACAGCTGCGCACCGCCGACGCCGAGACCTGGGAGGCGGCGGTCGGCCACCGTTTCGTCGACGAGCTGTGGGCCGGGACCGTCGATCCCGCGGTGCTGCGCCGGTACCTGGTGCAGGACTTCCAGTTCTGCGACGCCTTCCTGGCCCTCATGGGCGGGGCGGTCGCCACGTGCGACGACCCTGCCGCCCGCGTCGTGCACGCCCGCCAGGTCGGGCTGGTCGCGGGCGACGAGCACGACTTCTTCCACAGCTCGTTCGACGCGCTCGGGGTGCCCGCCGAGGAGCGGGTCGCTCCGGCGCTCGCCGCGCCGACCAGCGGGTTCGTCGAGTTGATGGACTCCGCGCGGGCGGACGCGAGCTACGCCGAGATCCTCGCCGTGCTGCTCGTGGCCGAGTGGCTCTACCTGGACTGGGCCGACCGCGACCAGGAACCGCCCGCGGATCCCGTCGCGCGGGGGTGGATCGACCTGCACCGCGGGCCGGACTTCGAGGCGTGGGTGGGTTTCCTCAAGGCCGAGCTCGACCGCGCCGTGCCGCACACCCGGGACGTGAAGCGCGTGAGCAGGCGGTTCGCCGAGGCGGTGGAGCTCGAGAGGGCGTTCTTCGAGGCTGCCTACGACTGACCGCCGCCTCGGCTGCGGTCCGACTCGCGCGGCGTGGCGTCCGACTCGCGCGTCGGGAGTGAGGGACTCGCGCGTCGGAAGTGGGGGACTCGCGCGTCGGAAGTGGGGGACTCGCGGAGTGTGGTGTCCGACTCGCGCGTCGGAAGTGGGGGACTCGCGGGGCGGATGCGCTGTCGCGGCTATGCGTTCGTAACAAACGGCACCTAGCGTCACCCTCATGAGTGCCGCGGGGAGGCCCCTTCTCGGGGTCGAGGAGGAGTTCCACGTCGTGGACCTCACGACGCGGCGGGCAGCGCCCCAGGTGGACGTCCTGCTGCCGGACCTCGACGGGGCCGAGTTCGCCCGCGAGCTGCAGCGGTCGCTGGTCGAGACGAACACCCCGGTGTGCGAGACGCTCGACGAGCTCGGCTCCCACCTCCGCAGGCTGCGGGCCAAGCTGGAGTCGGTGGCCGAGCCGCACGGGCTGGGGATCGTGGCCGCCGGGACCGTTCCGCTCGTGGACCTGACCGGGGACGACATCTCCGCGGGCGCCCGCTACGAGAAGATGCAGCACGAGTACCAGATGCTGGTGCGCGAACAGCACATCTGCGGGGCGCAGGTGCACGTGGACGTCCCGGACCGGGACACCGCCGTGCAGGTCGTCCGGCGGGTCGCCCCCTACCTGCACATCCTGCTCGCGATCTCGGCGAGCTCGCCGTACTGGCAGGGCCACGACACCGGCTACGCCAGCTACCGCAGCATGGTCTGGTCGCGCTGGCCCACCGCGGGCCCGCCCGCGATGGTCGAGACCGCCGCCGAGTACGACGCGATGGTCGACTCCCTGATCGCCAGCGGCACGATCTCCGATCCCGGGATGCTCTACTTCGACATCCGGCCCAGCGCGCACGTCCCGACCGTCGAGCTGCGGGTGTGTGACGCCTGCACGTCGGCCGACGACGTCGTCCTCATCGCAGGCCTCTTCCGCGCCCTGGTCTGCAAGGCCCGCGCCGAGATCGACGCGGGCGACCCGCTGCCCGTCAGCAGCCAGGAGCTGCTCCGCGCGGCGAACTGGCGGGCGGCCCGCTCCGGGCTGGAGGGCGACCTCGTCGACCTGGTCGGCCCGTCGCTGGTGTCCCCGCCGCTGATCGTCGGGCAGCTGGTGGACACCCTGCGCCCGCAGCTGGAGGACCTCGGGGACTGGGAGCAGGTGCTCGAGCTGTCCCAGGCCACCATGCTGCGCGGGTCGGCCGCGGCCCGCCAGCGTCGGATGTTCGGGCGCCGGGGCGAGCTCGTCGACGTCGTCGACGCGCTGATCGCCAACACGCAGGGCAGGCTGCTGCCCATCGACCCGCCGGTCGAGGCCCCGCTCGCCCGCGAGCTGCTGGCCGACTACCGCCCGGCCGGGTACGACGAGGCCGTCTCGGAGGCGGGCACCGTCCTGCCCCAGTACGGCTGGATGTTCCGGACCCTGGAGCGGCTCGGGCCGCGCGGGATGGTCGCCGCCGAGTCTGCGCTCGAGACCGAGCAGCGCGCCCGCGGCGTGACCTTCGGCCCGGCCGAGGAGGGCAGGCTCTTCCCGCTGGACCTCGTGCCGCGGATCATCGACGCCGAGGACTGGCAGACGCTCACCGACGGGCTCGCGCAGCGCGTCCGGGCCCTGGAGCTGTTCGTCCGGGACGTCTACGGCGACCGCGCGATCGTCCGGGACGGGATCGTCCCCTCCACCGTGGTCGACAACGCGCCGGGCCGCACCCGCAACGGCGAGATCGTCCCCGGGGAGGCCGTGCGGATCGCCGTCGCCGGGATCGACCTGGTCCGGGACGCGGCCGACCACTGGCTCGTGCTGGAGGACAACCTGCGCGTCCCCTCCGGCATCGGCTACTCGATCATGAGTCGACGCCTGGTCCGCAGCGTGATGAGCGACCTGGAGCCGCCCGCGGGCGTGGTCGGGCTGGAGGACGTGCCGGGGCGGCTGCGCGCCGCGCTGCTGTCCGCCACCGAGACCGGCACCCCGGGCCACGACGAGGTCGCGCTGCTGTCCGCCGGGCCGGTCGACTCGGCGTTCTTCGAACACCAGCTGTTGGCGGGCCAGATGGGGGTCCCGGTCGTGACGCCGCGGGACCTGCAGGTCACCGACGAGGGCGTCTTCCTGGTCTCCTCCGGTGGTCGGATCCGGCTCTCCGCGCTCTACCGTCGGATGGACGAGAAGGAGCTGATGACCTCGACGGGCGCGGACATGCGCCCGATCGGGCGGGCGCTCGCCGCCGCCGTCGCCAAGGGGAAGGTCGCCCTGCTCAACGCGCTGGGCAACGGCGTGGCGGACGACAAGCTCGTCTACGCCTACGTCCCCGAGATGATCTCGTACTACCTCGGCGAGACCCCGCTGCTGGACAACGTCCCCACCTACCCGTGCGTCGACGCCGAGCGCCGCGAGGAGGTCCTCGACCGGCTGCACGAGCTCGTGCTCAAGCCCGTCGACGGCTACGGCGGCACCGGGATCGTCATCGGCCCGTACGCGGAGCGCTCGGAGCTGACCGAGGTGGAGAAGCAGATCCGCGCCGAGCCCGCGATGTGGGTGGCGCAGGACATGGTGACGTTGTCCACCCACCCCACCTTCTCGGGGCGCCGTCTGGAGCCGCGGGCCGTGGACCTGCGGGCCTTCGTGTTCCAGAGCCAGTACGGCGGGCGCCCGCACCTCGACGTGGTGCCCGCGGCCTTGTCCCGCGTCGCCCCGCCGGGGAGCCTGATCGTCAACTCGTCACGGGGTGGCGGCGCGAAGGACACCTGGATCCTGCGATAGGAGACTTATGTGCGGCATCGCCGGTGAGATGCGGTTCGACGGCAGCCCGGCGGACCCCGCTGTCGTGGCCCGGATCGTCAAGGCGTTGGAACGGCGCGGCCCGGACGGGACCGGGGTGCACGCCGCGGGCCCCGTGGCCCTGGGCCACCGCAGGCTGAAGATCATCGACCTGTCCGAGCGCGGGGCCCAGCCGATGGTGGACTCCGCGCTGGGGCTGGCCGTGGTGTTCAACGGCTGCATCTACAACTACCAGGAGCTGCGCGCCGAGCTGGAGGGCGCGGGCTACACGTTCTTCTCCACCTCGGACACCGAGACGGTCCTGAAGGCCTACGCGCACTGGGGCTCCGCGTGCGTGGAGCACTTCAAGGGCATGTTCGCGTTCGCGGTGTCCGAACGCGATACGGGGCGACTGGTGCTCGGCCGGGACCGCCTCGGGATCAAGCCGCTGTACTACACCTCCGGCCAGGGGATCCTGCGCTTCGCCTCGGCGCTGCCCGCGCTGCTGGAGGCAGGCGGCGTCGACACGGGCATCGACCCGGTCGCGCTGCACCACTACATGACCTTCCACTCGGTGGTGCCCGCGCCGCGGACGATCCTCGCCGGCGTCCGCAAGCTGCCGCCCGCCACCGTGCGGACCTACGAGGCGGACGGCCGGTTCGCCGACCACGTCTACTGGACGCCCGTCCACGAGCGGCGCCCGGAGCTCGGGATCACGGACTGGAAGGAGGCGGTGCTGGAGGGCCTGCGCACCGCGGTCCGTCGTCGGATGGTCGCCGACGTCCCTGTGGGGGTCCTGCTGTCGGGTGGTCTCGACTCGTCACTCATCGTGGCGCTGCTCGCCCAGGAGGGGCAGCGAGACCTCAAGACGTTCTCCGTCGGCTTCCACGCCGCGGGCGGCGAGAAGGGGGACGAGTTCGAGTACTCCGACCTCGTGGCCAGGGAGTTCGGCACCGACCACCAGCAGATCCTGGTCGACCCGGCCCGGATGCTGCCCGCCGTCGACGACACGATCACGGCGATGGCCGAGCCCATGGTCAGCCACGACTGCGTGGCCTTCTACCTGCTGTCCGAGGAGGTCGCGAAGTCCGTCACCGTGGTCCAGTCCGGCCAGGGCGCGGACGAGGTGTTCGCCGGCTACGACTGGTACCCGCCGCTCGCCGAGACCCCCCGTGACCAGGCGATGCAGGCCTACCAGGCGGTGTTCACCGACCGCCCGCACAGCGAGCTGGCGGACATCCTGGAGCCCGAGTGGCTGCTCGACCACGACCCCAGCCGGGAGTTCATCACCTCACATTTCGCGCAGCCGGGGGCGGAGCGCACACTGGATGCGGCGCTGAGGCTGGACAGCACGATCATGCTCGTGGACGATCCGGTCAAGCGTGTCGACAACATGACGATGGCCTGGGGACTGGAAGCGCGTGTCCCGTTCCTGGACCACGAGCTCGTCGAGTTGGCGGCGGCGTGCCCACCAGAACTGAAACTGGCGCACGGCGGCAAGGGCATCCTCAAGGAGGCGGCCCGCGGCGTCGTCCCGGACGGTGTGATCGACCGGCCGAAGGGGTATTTCCCCGTTCCGGCGATCCGCCACCTCGAGGGGCCGTTCCTCGAGCGGGTGCGTGCCGCCGTCACCGATCCGGTGGCCAAGGCCAGGGGGCTCGTGCGAAGCGACTGGCTGGACCGGATGCTGGCCGACCCGAACACCCAGCGCACCAATCTGGGGTCGAACGCGTTGTGGCAGGTAGCACTGCTGGAGATGTGGTTACAGGAGAGGGGGATCTAGGACATGACAGGTGTCACCGGCGATACCTTCACGGACCGGCGCCGCGCACAGCTCGCGGGTGACCTGGGCGAGAACCTGATCGTCCCCTCGTACCGCTCCCCGCTGCCGTCGCCCGACGGCACGCTGCTGGCCTGGGTCTCCGACCGGGACGGCCGTCCCCGGGCCTGGGTCGCGCCGCTGCCCGCGAGCGGGGATCCCGTCCAGCAGCCCGCCGCGCCGCTGGACACCGAGGTGGACCCGGCCACGGCCTGCGACGTCAAGGCCCTGAGCTGGTCGCCGGACGGCACGTACGTGGCCTGCGAGGTCGCTCCCGGTGGTGGGGAGCGGACGCGGGTGCTGCTGCTGTCGCCCGACGGCACCGAGCGCCGCGAGATGGCCGCGGGCTCCGCCGCCGTCACGCTGGGGGCGTGGTCGCCGACCGGGCGCCAGGTCGGCGTCACGATCTACGGGGCGGAGGACGGCGAGGGCACGGCCTGCCTGGTCGACGTCCGGGACGGCTCGTCCACGGTGCTGGCCTCCGGTCCCGCCGCGGTGGTCTGCGCGGTCTCGCGGGACGGGCGCCGGGCCGTGGTCCGGACCGGGCGGCGCGGGTTCCGCGGGCTGGAGCTGATCGATCTCTGGACCGGGCGGCGCGTCGAGCTGCTGCCCGGCAACGACGCGACCGTCGCCGACGCGCGGTTCGGCGTCACCGGGTCCGTCCTCTACCTGCACACCGACGCCGGTCGGGAGCGCACCGGGCTGCTGGCCTGCTCCATCACCGACGACGAGGTGTCCCTGGCCTGGGACGTCGCCCAGCGCAGCGGGGACGACCTCGACCAGGCCGCCCTGGACCCCGCCGGGGCCCGCGCGGCGCTGGTCTGGAACGTCGACGGGCGCAGCGAGCTCGAGCTCATCGACCTGCGCGACGGCATCTCCTCGCCGGTCTCGGAGCAGCCCGGCGACGTCGTGACGGGGCTGGCGTTCACCCGGGACGGGCAGGCGCTGCTCGTCGCGAGCGAGGGCCCCACGATGCCGCCGCACATCGCCCGGATCGCGCTGGACGTCCCGCTCGCCGAGCCGACCCCGCTGGTCCCGGCCGACATCGAGCCGGTGGAGGAGCTGGTCGACCCCACGCTGCACGAGTTCCGCGGCGAGGACGGGCTGACGCTGACCGGGTGGCTCTTCCGGCCGCAGGCGGGCTACGGCGCCGCCCCCACCCTCATCTGGCTGCACGGCGGCCCGGAGGCGCAGGAGCGGCCGGTCTTCCAGCCGTTGTTCCAGGCGCTGGTCGCCGCGGGCGTGCAGGTGTTCGCGCCCAACGTCCGCGGGTCGGCCGGGTTCGGCCGCTCCTTCTCGCAGGCGGACGACCTGGACCGCCGGTTCACCGCGATCACGGACGTGCGGGCCGCGGTGACGTTCCTGACGTCGTCGGGGCTGGCCGATCCGGACCGGGTCGGGGTGTCCGGGCGGTCGTACGGCGGGTACCTCACGCTCGTCGCGCTGGCGTGGTTCCCGGAGCTGTTCGCCGTGGGCGTGGACGTCTGCGGGATGAGCGACCTGGAGACCTTCTACGCGGAGACCGAGCCGTGGATCGCCGCGGCGGCGACCACGAAGTACGGGGACCCCGCCGTCGACCGCGAGCTGCTGCGGTCGCTGTCGCCGATCCACCACGCGGAGTTCATCCGGGCGCCGCTGATGGTGGTGCACGGCCGGTACGACACCAACGTGCCGCTCGGCGAGGCCTCACGCATCGTGGAGGCGCTGCGGGAGCGGGGCGCGTCGCCGCACTTCCTCCTGTTCGACGACGAGGGCCACGAGACCCACGCCGTCGCCCACCGGGCCGAGTTCGTGTCCGAGGTGGTGCGGTGGGTGACGGGGCACCTCCGCGAGGCGGAGTCGCAGACGGCCTAGCCGTCGGTGCAGGTCAGGCCCGGTTGAAGGACTGGATGATCTGGTTCCCGTCCTCGCCGGTGCCCACCCGGAAGGTGTAGGGCTCGCTGCTGCTGGAGCCGTCCTCCCGGGTGAAGACGATCGTCGCCGAGACCTGCCCCTCCCCCGTCGAGCGGGCGTTCTGCACCGTGACCGCGGACAGCCCGCCGTAGAAGCTGCGGTAGCCGTCGATGCCGCCGGAGGCCGCCTGCGCCTGGCTGCTGAGCAGCGCGAACGCGGCGTCGGGATCGTCGGGCAGCAGGCCGTAGTAGTTCTCCACGAAGGACACCGCCCCGACGTCCGCCGCGCTGCTCGGCGCGGCGCTGGTCGTGGTGGTGGGGCGCGAGGTCGTCGTGGGGGCGGTGGTGGTCGCGGGGGCCGCCGTCGTCGTCGGGGCCGCGGCCACGGGGTCCTCCGCGCCGGACTGGCCCGCCCGGAGCGCGCCGATGAGCACGCCCG
>NZ_JACBXB010000828.1 GCF_013870575.1 Pseudonocardia pini | reverse complement strand
ACCTTCTATCCGCTGTCGTACCTGGTCGGCAAGCCCCGCTTCGAGGGGCGGGAGCACCTGCCCGCCTCGGGCGGGGCGCTGGTCGTGGCCAACCACATCTCCTACCTGGACCCGGTGCTCACCGCGCTCTGGGTGTACTCGGCGAAGCGGGTGCCCCGGTTCCTGGCCAAGGCGAGTCTGTGGAAGGTCCCGTTCTTCGGGAGGGTGCTGCTGGGCAGCGGCCAGATCCCCGTCTACCGGGACTCGGCCGATGCGCAGCGGAGCCTGCGCGCCGGCGTCGAGGCCCTGGAGGCGGACAAGGTCGTGGTGATCTACCCGGAGGGCACGATCACGCGCGACCCGGACGGCTGGCCCATGCACTCGCGGACGGGCGCGGCACGGCTCGCGCTGTCCTCGGACGTCCCGGTGATCCCGATGGTCCACTGGGGCACCCGCGAGGTCTACGACCACTACCGCAAGCGCTTCCGGCCCCTCCCGCGCACCACGATGACGGCGAAGGGCGGCCCGCCGATCGACCTCTCCGAGTACCGCGGCAAGCCCATCGACGCGGCCCTGCTGCGCGAGGTGACCGACCTGATGATGGTCCGCTGCCGGGAGCTGCTCGCCGAGGTCAGGCAGGAGCAGGCACCCGCCGCCTTCTACCGCCGCGGCGGCACCGAGACCCCCGCCGCGCCCGACGCTCCGGAGACCCCGGCGTGACGGCCCTGTCGAGGGTGGCCGTCCTGGGCGCCGGGTCCTGGGGGACGGCGTTCGCCAAGGTGGTGGCGGACGCGGGCCGGGAGGTCGTGCTCTGGGCCCGCCGCCCCGAGGTCGCCGAGGCGATCCGGGAGCGCCGCGAGAACCCGGACTACCTGCCCGGGATCTCCCTCCCGGAGAAGGTCTCCGCCACGACGAACGCCGCGGCGGCGCTCGAGGGGGCCGACGCCGTCGTGCTCGCCGTGCCCTCGCAGACGCTGCGGGCGAACCTCGCCGACTGGCGGGCCCTGCTCCCGCCGGGGAGCACGCTGGTCAGCCTGGCCAAGGGCGTCGAGCTGGGCACGTTGAAGCGGATGAGCGAGGTGATCGCCGAGGTCGCGGGGGTGACCGCGGACCGGATCGCCGTGGTGTCCGGGCCGAACCTGGCGCGCGAGATCGCGGCGGGGGAGCCCACGGCCACGGTGATCGCGTGCTCGGACCACGCGCGGGCCGTGGCGCTGCAGTCCGCCACCTCGAACGACTACTTCCGCTCCTACACCAACGCCGACGTCGTCGGGTGCGAGCTGGGCGGCGCGGGCAAGAACGTGATCGCGCTGGCCGTGGGGATCGCGGCGGGGATGGGGCTCGGGGACAACTCGCGGGCCTCGTTGATCACCCGCGGGCTGGCCGAGACGTCCCGGCTGGGTGCGGTGCTCGGCGCCGACCCGTTGACCTTCGCCGGGCTGGCGGGCCTGGGGGACCTGGTGGCCACGTGCTCGTCGCCGCTGTCTCGCAACCGCACGTTCGGCGAGCACCTGGGCCGCGGGGAGACCCTGTCCCAGGCGGAGGCGGCGAACCACGGGCAGGTCGCGGAGGGCGTGAAGTCCTGCGTGTCGATCTGCGAGCTGGGGGAGCGGCACGGGGTGGAGCTGCCGATCGCCGACGCCGTCCGGCGGGTGTGCCACGAGGGCTACTCGGCGCGGGAGATGGCCAAGGAGCTCATCTCCCGGGCCCCGAAGAGCGAATGACCGGCGACGGGACCCGCTGTGTCGGGCAGGCCGCGGGGGCGCCCGGCGATCCGGTGCACCCCGGGCCCGTGCTGTCCTCGACCTTCCACCTGGCCCCGGAGGAGCTGCCGGAGTACTTCTACGGCCGCGCGGGCAACCCGACCTGGTCGGCCTACGAGGCCGCGATCGGCGAGCTGGAGGGCGGCGAGTGCGTCGCGTTCGCCTCGGGGATGGCGGCGCTGTCCACGGTGATGCGGCTGCGCGCGCGCCCCGGCACCGCCGTGGTCCTGCCGTCCGACGGCTACTACATCTCGCGGCTGGTCGCCTCCGAGGAGCTGGCGCCGATGGGCGTCGAGGTGCGGGAGTTCGCCACGGCGGGCTCGCCCCCGTCGTTCGCGGGCGCCACGCTGGTCCTCCTCGAGACCCCGTCCAACCCCGGGCTGGAGGTCTGCGACATCCGCGCCCTGGCGGAGGCGGCCCACGCAGCAGGCGCCCTGGTCGCGGTCGACAACACGACGGCGACCCCGCTCGGCCAGAAGCCGCTGCCCCTCGGCGCGGACTTCGTGGTCTCCAGCGACACCAAGGCGATCTCCGGTCACGGGGACGTGCTGTTGGGCCACGTGACCTGCGCGGACCCGGTCCTGGCGGCG
>NZ_JACBXB010000827.1 GCF_013870575.1 Pseudonocardia pini | reverse complement strand
GACGCCGGGAACTTGCACGTTCATGCTCTTGACAATCGCGTGGCGTGACAGGTTGGGACCCGTCCGTGACCTCGACGTCCTGCTGATGCGACTCCGCGGGGAGATCGCCACGCTGCCCGACCGTGAGCAGGCCGCCGGGGAGGCGCTCGTCGCCTCGCTCGAGGAGGAGCACGCGGCGGCCCGCGCCGAGATGCTCGCGGTCCTCGGCTCGACCCGCTACCAGGCACTCCTGGAGCGGCTCGCCGACTCGATCCGGCTGCCCCTGCCCACGCCCTCGGCCACCCAGGCCCAGCCGGAGCTCGTCGACCTGGTCCGGCTCGAGGTCAAGAAGCTGACCAAGGCCGTCCGGCGCGCGGGCGACGACCCGCCGGACCAGACGCTGCACGACCTGCGCATCCAGGGGAAGCGGGTGCGCTACGTCGGGGAGCTGGTCGAGCCGATGCTCGGTGCGCCGGTGAAGCGGCTGCTCAAGGCCACCGCCGGGCTGCAGGAGGTGCTCGGCGACCACCAGGACGCGTGCGTGGCCGAAGAGCGCATCCGCGGCCTGCTCGACGGCCTGGGCGAGTTCCCCGACGCCCACGTGGTCTTCGTGGCCGGGCGGCTCGTCGAACGCGAGCGGGCCCGGGCCACGGAGAAGCGCGCGGAGTGGTGGACGGCGTGGGAGCACGTCTCCGCCCGCGCGGGCGAGATCTAGCCGGCCAGCCGCCGCACGGCCTCGTCGATCCGCTCGTCCGTGGCCGTGACGGCGATGCGGACGTGCGAGGCCCCCGCGGGACCGTAGAACTCGCCGGGCGCGACCAGGATGCCCAGCGCGGCCAGCGAGTCGACCGTGTCGCGGCAGGGCCGACCCGCCGTCGTCCACAGGTAGAGCCCCGCCTCGGAGTGGTCGACGCGGTACCCCGCGCCCTCCAGCGCCACACGCAGCCGCAGCCTGCGCTTGTCGTAGAGCGCGACCTGCTCGGCGACGTGCGCGTCGTCCGCCGCGGCCGCGGCCATGGCCGCCTGCACCGGGAACGGCACGATCATCCCGGCGTGCTTGCGGATCTCGAGCAGCGCCTCGACCAGCGCGAGATCACCGGCCACGAACGCGGCCCGGTAGCCCGCGAGGTTCGAGGACTTCGAGAACGAGTGCACCGCCAGCAGGCCGGAGTGCGCGCCTCCCGAGACGGCGGGCGCGAGCACCGACACCGCGGGCTCACCGAAGGACAGCGAGAGGTAGCACTCGTCCGAGGCGACCACCGCGCCGGCCGCGCGACAGGCGAGAACGGACTCCCGCAGCGCCTCTGCATCCAGCACCCGGCCCGTCGGGTTCGACGGTGAGTTCAGCCAGACCAGCCGAGCACCGGCGGGCGGCGGATCCCCGTCGGCCATCCGCACCGGCGTGGCGCCCGCGATCAGCGCACCGACCTCGTAGGTCGGGTAGGCCAGCTCGGGGACGCCGACCACGTCACCGGGCCCCAGCCCCAGCAGCGTCGGCAACCACGCGACCAGTTCCTTGGAGCCGATCGTGGGCAGCACGGCGGCCGGGTCGACGGGCGCGCCGAAACGGCGGTCCAACGATCCGGCGATCGCCTCACGCAGGGAGGCGGGCCCGTACGTCGTCGGGTAGCCCGGAACGTCCGCCGCGGGTCCGGCCAGGGCCTCGCGGACGACGGCGGGAACCGGGTCGACCGGCGTCCCGACCGACAGGTCGACGAGACCCCGGGGATGAGCCTCGGCCGTGGCGCGAGCCCCGGCCAGGGAGTCCCAGGGGAAGTCGGGGAGAGCTCTCACTCGTCGTGCTCGACCGGCGCCATGCTCTTGATGGGCTCCGGGTCCGCCTCGGTCAGCCCGACCTTCGACGCGCCGCCGGGTGAGCCCAGCTCCTCGAAGAAGTCCGCGTTGGCCTTCGTGTACGAGCCCCACTGGTCCGGGACGTCGTCCTCGTAGTAGATGGCCTCGACGGGGCAGACCGGCTCACAGGCGCCGCAGTCCACGCACTCGTCCGGGTGGATGTAGAGCATCCGGCCACCCTCGTAGATGCAGTCGACCGGACATTCCTCGATACACGCCTTGTCCTTGAGGTCCACACAGGGCTCGGCGATCACGTACGTCACGGAAGGTCCTCCACAAGCAGGCGCTGTTTCTTGCGCTGGCGTTCTCCGTGGCAGGTTAACCCGCGGGCGACGACCTCAGCATGGGAAGGGGAGCCTCACCAGTGGGCCACGAGGACGCAGTGCGAGCGGCGATGGGCGAGCGGGTGGCCCTGCGGTTCCGGATCGGCGACCGCGAGGGCCGACCGCTGTTCACCGACGCCGTCGGGGTCCTGACCGACGGCGGCCCCGGCGTCGTCG
>NZ_JACBXB010000826.1 GCF_013870575.1 Pseudonocardia pini | reverse complement strand
ACGCCGTGCAGGGTCTCCGGGTCGGTGAGGGCGTGGACGTCGTCGAGGACGAGCCGCACGGGCCGGGGCAGCCGGGCGATGTCGTCGAGCAGCTCGGCCAGGTACTCCGGCTGCCCTCCGGGACGCCAGGGCCGCGGGGCCCGTAACCTGCTCGCGGCCGGGACCGAGGGGCAGGCGGCCAGCGCGGCCACCACCGCGGCCCACAGCCTGCGCGGGTCGTCGTCGTCCCGGTCGAGGTCGACCCACGCGACGTCCTCCCCGTCCGCGGCCGCGGTCGTGCGGGCCCAGTCGGCGAGCAGCAGCGTCTTGCCGTAGCCCGCCGGGGCGCACACCAGCCCCACGGCGGACTCCGTGCCCGCCTCCAGGTCGGCGCGGAGTCGCGCCCGGGCGACGAAGCCCGGCGGCAGCCGTGGCACTTCGATCTTCCCCGGCGGGACGAGGCCCATGTTGATTCCCCCAATACGCCGTACGGCCCATTCTCGGCGCGCGGACGCGAGGCGACGCTCGGCCCCGGGAATCGGATGCCGACGTATTCCGTATCGGCCGGACAGGGAGGGTAAACCCGCCCGGACGCCGGTGTCCACGGCCACAAGTCCCTGTTGCCGTGCGGGTGCGACCTCTACCGGTTGCGGCCACGGTCTGGTGTAGACCGGTGTCGGATCTTCCCGCCGCTCTTTTCCGACGGATTCCCGGCGGGTGATTCGGTGATCGAAAAGGTCGTCTCGGCGGAGTCCATGATCGGGTGCCGGAATACGGGACGAGAGGGCTCACCCGCCGGGGATGAGGGGTGGCGCCACGCGGTGCGCCATCGTGTCCGTGGCCCGGATCCGCGGTCGGGCGGTTGGGCGTCGCGACGCGGGGGTACGTAGGGGCCACGGCACCGACGGGCCCCGTCCGGCGCCGGTGGACCCGCCGCCCGGGGACGGGCGAGGGCTGCCCGTGAGGAGTGCGCGTGAGCCAGCAGGGATGGAACGGCTCCGACCGCTGCGACCTGGTCGGCAGGCACCGCGCCCAGCAGGCGGTCGAGGCGATCCTGTCCGACGACCACAACGCCGAACGCGGCCTCGCGGGCGTCCACGAGGTGACGGCCACCGTGCTCGCGGAGTCCGGCGTCGACGGGTTGAGTGGCCTCGCGGTGGAGCTGTCGCTCAAGCTGGCCGAGGCGCTCGAGCGGATCGCCGCCGACCAGGGCCTCGCCGCGGTCGACATCGCGGACGTCCTGTTCGTGGACTAGGAGGCCCCGCCCACGTGGGCGGGGCCGAACGAGCTGTGAGAGATGCAGTGCGGCGAGCGGCTGTGCCCGGCCGGCTCGCCGCACCGCGAGCACCGTCACCCCGGTGTGGGCGGCGACGGTCGTCGGTGGGGGAACGGGGTGGACCTCACGGCGGGGACGGGCGCGGCGGTCGCGGGCCCGGCGGGGTGGTGGGCGGCGGCGGACGACCGTTGCCGGTGCACATCGACATCCCTCCTTTGGGAAGACGGTGCGGGACTGACCCTTCTCGCGCGCCCGCCGACGGCCGGACCGGGCGCTGCACCCGGGGCACGCTAGTCCGTCGAGGCGGCAATGTGGAGGTTTTGTGGAAGATTTTTCCCGGGTCGGTTGGCGGCCGGCCCGGCGACCGGCCAGAATGACGCGGCGGCGGGGTACGAGCACGGAGGATGGGTCCGGTGGGCGGAGAGCGCCGTTCGGTCGAGCAGTTCCCCGCGTCGGCGGGCATGTCGATCTCGGCGGTCGCGGCCCGCACCGGGGTCACCGTCACCACGCTGCGGATGTGGCAGTCCCGGTACGGCCTGGGCCCCAGCCACCGGTCCGCGGGCGGCCACCGCCGCTACAGCGAGGCGGACATCGACCGGGTGCTCGCCGTCACGAGGCTGATGGACCGCGGTGTCCCACCCGCGGAGGCCGCCCGGGCCGTGCTCGCCACGCCCGTCCACGGCCTCGAGCTGCCTGCAGGCGTGGACCCCGTCGCGCACGAGATCGGCGTCGCGGCGCTCGACCTCGACGGTCCGGCGGTGCGCAGGCTCCTGGCCCGCAGGCTCGCGGAGGACTCCGTGGAGACGGTGTGGGAGCGGGTGCTGCGGCCGGTGCTGGCCTCGATCGGGAACGACTGGGCCGAGGTGGCGCACGGGATCGCCGTCGAGCACCTGGTCTCCCACGTCGCGGCGACCGAGCTCGCGGCGATCACGGGACCGCACGCGGTCGACGCCCCCGAGGTCCTGCTGGCGAGCGCCCCCGAGGAGCTCCACGACCTGCCGCTGGTCGCACTGGGAGCCGTGCTGGCGGGCACCGGCCGGGTCGGCACGGTGCTCGGGGCCCGGACGCCGGTCGGGTCCCTC
>NZ_JACBXB010000825.1 GCF_013870575.1 Pseudonocardia pini | reverse complement strand
GGTCAGCGCCAGCTCCATCGCCACGTGGTACGGGATGCGCTCGGGCAGCCGCAGCAGCCCGCCGCCCGCGGCGACCAGCCCACGCCTGACCTCCGTGATGCCGAAGACCGCGCTCTCCGCCGCGACGACCAGGTCGCAGGCCAACACCACCTCGCAGCCGCCCGCCAGCGCGTACCCCTCGACCGCCGCGATCAGCGGCTTCTCCGGCGGCTGCTCGACCAGTCCCGCGAACCCGCGGACCCCGGCGTAGGGCCGTTCGCCGCGCACGAACGCCTTGAGGTCGGCGCCCGCGCAGAACGTGCCGCCCGCGCCGGTGAGGATGCCGACCCGCAGCTCGGGATCGGCGTCGAGGCGGTCCATGGCCTCGGACACCTGCTCGGCGAGCCGCGCGTTCACGGCGTTCCGGGCCTCGGGGCGGTCGAGGGTGACCAGCAGGACCCCCTCGACCGGCACCGACGTCCGGACCGGGTCGGCACTCATCCGCGGCTCCGCTCGGCGAAGGGGACGAAGCGGTCGGGGTCCGGGTCCTTGGGCAGCCCCAACACCCGCTCGGCGATGATGTTGCGCTGGATCTCCGAGGTGCCGCCCGCGATCGCGTACGTCTTCATCGCGAGGAACCTCTCCGCCGCCTCGCTCCCCTCCTCGGGGTCCCACGCGACGGCGCCGTCCGGTTCGACGTCCGTGCCGAGCACGCCCAGCTTCTCGGCCAGCACGGAGTGCGCGAGCTTGCGGATCGACCCCTCGGCCGTGGGTGCGGCGTCGCCGGTGGCGACGAAGCTGCGCACCGTCGTCATCTGGAGGATCTTCTCCTCGGCGTAGGCCTCGAGCAGCCGGTCGCGGACCAGCGGGTCCTCCCAGACACCCGTCTCGACGGCACGGGCGACGAGCCGGTCCGCCTCCCCCGGTCCGACGGCGGGGCGCCCGGACAGTCCGTTGCGCTCCTGCATGAGCGTGCTGATGGCGACCGACCAGCCCTGGTTGACCGGGCCGATCCGCGCCGAGTCGGGGACCACGACGTCGGTCAGGAACGTCTCGTTGAACTCCGCGTTCCCGGTCATCTGCCTCAGCGGCCGCGGCTCGACCCCGGGTGTGCGCATGTCCAGCAGGAAGTAGGTGATCCCGCGGTGCTTGGGGGCCGAGGGGTCCGAGCGCGCCATCAGCAGGCCGAAGTCGGCCAGGTGGGCGTAGGAGTTCCAGACCTTCTGGCCGTTGACCAGCCAGGTCCCGTCGTCCTGCTGGACCGCGCGGGTCGAGAGCCCCGCGAGGTCCGACCCCGCGCCCGGCTCGCTGAACAGCTGGCACCAGAACTCCCGGCCGCGGCGCAGCGCGGGTAGCCGCTCGGCCTTCTGCTCCGGCGTGCCCCAGTCCAGGATCGTGTGCCCGGCGAGGACGAGCCCCACGAAGTCCCGGTTGTGTCGCTCGGCCCGAGACCGCGCCAGCGTCTCGGTCACGACGGCGCCGCGGTCGGCGGGCAGGCCCAGCCCGCCGTGCTCGGTCGGCCAGGTCGGGGTGGCGAGCCCGGAGTCGCCGAGCAGGTCGAACCAGGCGGGCCCGCGCTCGGGGTCCTCCCGGATCGCCTCGACGGCGGCGAGGTCGCCCCGCTCGACGGCGGCCTTCCAGTCCGCGGGCAGGTGGTCCGCCAGCCAGGCCTCGACGGCCGCGACGATCTCCGCGTCGGTGGCGTCCGGCAGGAGCGTGACCCGGTCGGTGACGGGCTCGGTGACGGTCATGCGGGGACCCCCTCGGTGGGGCGAGCGGCGGTGGGGACGGTGGTGGTCGGCACGGTGGTCGGCACGCTGGCGGCCAGGACGGTGGGCACGAGCGCGGCCCTGGCCTGCTGCGGGGTGCCGAGCAGCGAGCGGTCCGCACGGGCGCGGCGGAGGAACAGGTGGGCGTCGTGCTCCCAGGTGAAGCCGATGCCGCCGTGGAGCTGCACGGCGTCGAGGCCGGTCTGCAGGAACGCGTCGCCGCAGTAGGACCGGGCGATCGCGGCGCCGTAGGCCAGCGCGGCCGACCCCGGCTGCTGCCAGGCCGCCCAGTACGCGGCGGAGTGCGCCAGCTCGGCCCGCACGGCCATGTCGGCGAGCCGGTGCTTCACGCCCTGGAAGGTACCGATGAGCCTGCCGAACTGGCGCCGGGTGCGGGCGTACTCGGCGGTCATCTCGGTGGCCGCGGCCATGCCGCCCACCTGCTCGGCGGCGACGAGGACGGCCGAGACCGCACGCGCCCGGTCGAGCACCGCGGCGCCTTGGGCCGGGTCGCCGAGCGGCCGCGACGGCGTGCCCGCGAAGGTGATCCGGGCGGCCCGCCGGGTGAGGTCCAGCGTGGCCAGCGGCGACCGCTGCACGCC